>NZ_JCACKS010000207.1:0-53176 GCF_059505505.1 Pelatocladus sp.
GCACCCTAAGAGCTAGTCACATAAAGGCTTTGATAGTTGTCGGAGATGTCTAATAAGAATCCGATCGCATTATGTCATCGACCTACATTGCGAATGTATCGACCTACATTGCGAATGTATCGACCTACATTGTGAATGTATCGGCTTACATTGCGAATGTATCGACTTACATTGCGAATGTATCGACCTGAAAAAATTAACTCATTTGCTCAAAATTTACTCTTGACAATCGTAATTGTACTTAAATTAACATCCGCACAACCGCTAATAAATCCGCCCATTGCCTGGATTTGTTGCAAATATTCCAACGCAGGTTGAGTAATAACTTCTCCCGGCATCAACACAGGAATACCAGGAGGATAAGGACAGATGATTTCAGCACAAACACATCCAGTAGTTTCTGGGATTGGTAATGCTTCTGTAGCAGCAAAAAAAGCTTCACGGGGCGATATACGCACATAAACTCCCACGTTAAAAATATCATCCCATAAAACTTTATGCTTATACTGCCTCTTTTTTGTCACAGAAGAGGTCATCTGAGTAAGTTGAATCAAAGCTTGCACCAACTGCTCGATATCTTCTTGGGTGTTACCCAAACTGATAATAAAGGTGAAATGTTGCAAAGAAGCAAATTCTGCTGTGACACCTAGCTGTTGATCAAGAATTTCTTCGGCACTAAAGCCTGTCAAACCTAAACCAGAAACAGTCACAGTTAAGCGTGTTTGATCTAATGTTATAAAACCTGGAGATTCCCCCAACCCCTCTTGTGAAGAAGGGCTTTGTAAAATCGACAATCCGGGAATTTGTGTAATTCTAATTCTCGCCTCCTGTGCGAGTTGCAATGTACTGGACATTAACTCTTTACCATGAAGCGCCATTTGCTGACGGGCTGCATCTAATGAAGCTAAAAGTAAATAACTGGGACTGGTAGATTGTACTAACTGCAAAGCTTTGTTGAGGCGATCGCGATCTATTCTCTCACCTTGGATATGCAGCATTGACGCTTGAGTCATCGCACCCAATGTTTTATGAATCGATTGTACAGATAAATCCGCACCTGCTTTTAAAGCCGGGGTGGGTAGTTGGGGATGGAAAGCAAAATGTGCGCCGTGAGCTTCGTCTACTAGTAAAGGGATATTGTATTGGTGGGTAATTTGCGCGATCGCCTTCACATCTCCACACACACCGTAGTATGTAGGGTAAACCATGATCACGGCTTTGGCGTCGGGATGTTGTTGTAGTGCTGCTGCTACTGCGTTAGGAGTGATACTGTGGGCAATATCTAAAATTGGGTCATATTCTGGATTGACAAAAATTGGTATAGCACCAGAGAGAATTAATCCTGCGATCGCTGAGGAATGAACATTGCGCGGCAGTATAATTTTATCGCCAGTGCCGCAGGTAGCCAGAATTGCTGCTTCAATTCCACAAGTTGAACCATTGACAAGAAACCATGTTTGTGTAGCACCAAAAGCTTCTGCTGCTAATTCTTGCGCTTGTTGGATCGCCCCTGCTGGTGCAAACAAATTATCCAACTCTGTTAATTCTGGTAAATCGTTGCGAAATACAGTTTGACCAAAAACATCAGCGATTTTCTGGGAAATTCCCACACCTCGTTTATGTCCTGGAGTGTAAAAAGGTGCGTGGGGACGTTTCGCACAGGCTTTTAAGGTGTCTAATAAAGGTGTTTGATTTTGATTGAGCATTTTTATACAGTTATCAGTTATCAGTGAACAGTTATCAGTAAATCATGTGTTTTTCCTTAGTACTGCTTTGCGTAAAATAGTAGCGACCTTAAACGCAGAGTATTTCCTCAAAAGAATTCGCTACGAATTAATTAAAACACTCTCAACAAGGTTATAGATATTTAGGAAGATGTCAGCAAGGTTGATTGTCATTTAGCTTGGAAAAGCTAAGTAATTTAAATCAGTTTAGACGCGTAGCGGCTTGCCGTAGGCTACAGTACCAGCAGTCCTTTTATACGTATGGTGTGAGGTTAACAAAAACAGTGGTACTGATAACTGATAACTGATAACTGACAATTGATAACTGACAACTGATCATGATTTATCTGATTTCTGAACCTCAACCTAACGAACCACCAATTCCCAACCCAGAACCAAATCCTGTACCCCCTCCTGAACCCACACCAGGGCCAACGGTTCCTCACCCCGTACCAGATCCTGTTCCTGAAACCGTACCAGCACCCATACCACAAACCGTACCTGGTCCTATTCCTCAAACAGTTCCAGGAACAATTCCACAAACAATCCCCGAACCTGTTTAAAATTGATTTCGTCTAGTTTTAACTTCAAATCCAAAATCTAACATGCTGAGAGCCGGGATTGTCGGACTTCCCAACGTTGGAAAATCTACGTTATTTAATGCTTTAGTAGCTAACGCGAAAGCAGAAGCTGCTAACTTCCCTTTTTGTACAATAGAACCGAATGTCGGTGTTGTCGCAGTGCCAGACGAACGGTTAAATGTTCTAAGCAAGATTTCCAATTCGGTACAAATTATCCCGGCGCGCGTTGAGTTCGTGGATATTGCTGGTTTGGTCAAAGGCGCAAGTCAGGGTGAGGGACTGGGTAATCAATTTTTGTCTCATATCCGCGAAGTTGATGCGATCGTTCATGTGGTGCGTTGTTTTGAAAATGATGACATCATTCACGTTGCAGGTTCAGTTGATCCGGCGCGGGATATTGAGATAATTAATTTAGAACTAGGTTTAGCTGATTTAGCACAAATCGAACGTCGCATTGAACGCACGAAAAAACAAGCCCGTACTAGCAAAGAAGCGCAATTTGAATTGACAGTATTGGAAAAATTAGCTACTGCATTAAATGAAGGCAAATCAGTACGGCAAATTAGTTTAACAGAAGAAGAAGCAGAAGTAATTAAAATATTAGGATTACTGACATCCAAACCAATTATTTATGCTGCTAATGTATCTGAAAATGAATTGGCAACAGGTAATGAGTTTGTCGAAAAAGTTAGACAAATTGCCGCCAATGAAAATGCCCAAGTGGTAACAGTTTCTGCTCAAGTAGAAGCAGAATTAATCGAATTATCAGACGAGGAAAGAGTAGATTTTCTTGCATCTTTGGGTGTGGAAGAAGGCGGTTTAAAATCATTAATTCGTGCCACTTACACACTCTTAGGATTGCGTACTTATTTCACATCTGGTGAAAAAGAAACTCGCGCTTGGACAATCACAGCCGGAATGTCAGCACCGCAAGCAGCAGGTGTAATTCACACTGATTTTGAACGTGGATTTATTCGCGCTGAAACTGTTGCTTACGATGATTTGGTAACATCTGGTTCTATGAGTGCTGCAAAGGAAAAAGGCTTAGTTCGCAGTGAAGGAAAAGAGTATGTTGTGAAGGAAGGCGATGTGATGCTATTCCGATTTAATGTGTAATTTAGTACCGCCTCGGAATTTATTCCGAGTCTCATAGCGCAAGTCCTCTGAAGAGGACTCAAAAAAAGTTTGTTCCAGTCCACTTGAGTGGACTTTCGCTATGAGCCTGGAACTTTAGTTCTAGGCGGGATACAGTTTCAACATGAAAAATTTTGACTTGTATGTACACCGTAGCCTTGGTAAGGGAAGGTTGGGAGGGGTTAAAATAATGTGCAGCTTTACACAGAATTGGTATCAGATCCCCGACTTCTCAAATAAGTCGGGGATCTATAACCCCTTTACCCTCAAAAAATATGCAAATAGAACGTGCTTTAAATTACAAATGTAATTAGTTATTAACTGTTAGGTTACAAAATTTCCTCATCTACAGAAAAATCAATTTCTGCTTGATCTCGTCCTGATACTAAATAATCATTCTCAAAGGAATCTTTTAACCCAGAAATCAGGTCATACTCAGGTTTCCAATCTAATTGAGTCATAGCTTTATTGACTGAAGCAAAAAAGTGCTGTGTTCGCATAGGAAAAGCTTTACGCTTACCAAAATCAAACTTTTTCGGATCGTAATGAACGATTTTGATATTATCTGGTGATTTCCCCACCGCAACAGCACAAGCACGGGCTAAACCATCAAAAGTTACAAAGCGATCGCCTGAAATATTGTAAATTTGTCTAACTGCTTGGGAATTACCTAAAACTTTGGTCATTGCTGTTGCTAAGTCTTTGACATGGCCTAGCTGGGTGATATGTAAGCCATTACTAGGGATTGGAATTGGGCGATCGCGCACAATTCTGTCAAAAAACCAAGCTTCCAAATCGTTATAGTTCTGTGGTCCATAAATGTAGGTGGGACGAATAGAAGTAAAGGGAATTCCTTGTTGTGTTAAGTAAGCTTCAGTTTCATGCTTACCCTTATGGCGACTTTTCGGATCGACTGCATCACCTTCAATGTGAGGCATTTGGTCTGATTTGAGGTATACTCCAGCAGAACTCATATATACAAAATTTTGTACACGCCCTTGAAAAATTTCTGCAAGTGGTTGAGTATCAGTAAGTTCCCGCCCATTATTGTCAAAAATGGCATCAAAATTCTCTTTAGAAAGTTTTTCTTTTAATTGGATTGTGTCAGTGCGATCGCCTGTTATTTGTCCTACACCTTCAACTGGTGCTGGACGATTACCACGATTAAAAAGTACTACTTCATGTCCTTGTTGCACCAACAGTTGTGTGAGATAAACACCAATAAATCGAGTACCACCCATAATTAGAATTCGCATAAATCCCCAATTTTTATGTCAGTTACCTTTTGAAGAGATTGAGGAATAGGGACAAGGAGGACAAAACAATTCAAAATTCAAGAACTTGTTGCCCAATCCCTGATCCCCGATCCCCAATTTGAGGTTATCAGCTTGTGGAACCTATTTTGAGAAGATAACGTCTTTTAGTTGATATGGGGCATTTCCCATTTTCAATTACAACGGGAAACTTTTCAGTTAACCTCACAATTTACATGTATTTTTTTTTACCTATTAATTAAAGTTAGCTGTGCCCTTAAAATATGCTTTGGTGCATGAGTGGCTGACACCTAAAGCCACTGGTGGTTCGGAACTAGTTGTGCGGGAAATTCTGAACTCTGTTGATGCGGACTTATATGCGCTCATCGATTTTGAATCTCGCAATCCAGACAGTTATTTATATAAACGTCAGATTGGCACGACGTTTCTTCAATACTTCCCATTTGCCTATACAGGTGTACAAAAATACCTACCTTTTTTACCCTTAGCAATTGAACAACTCGATTTGCGTGGGTATGACATTATTCTTTCTTCATCTCATGCTGTTGCTAAAGGAGTTCTCACTTCTGGTGAACAGCTACATATTTGCTATTGTCATAGTCCCATGCGCTACGCTTGGGACTTAACTTTTGATTATCTGCACCAAAGCAAATTAGGTAAGGGTGTACCTGGTTGGATAACACGATATTTATTACATAATTTACGTGTATGGGATGTATTAAGTGCTAATCGTGTTGATTATTTTGTTGCTAATTCCTACCATACAGCTCGTCGAATTTGGCGTTGCTACCGACGGGAAGCAACTGTTATTTATCCACCTGTTAATATCGAAAATTTTACTTTTTCACCTGACAAAGAAGACTTTTATCTAACTGTTTCCCGATTAGTTAGTTACAAACAAGTATCTCTAATTGTCAGAGCTTTCAACCAAATGCAAAAAAAATTAGTAGTAATTGGCACAGGTCCAGAAATGAAAAAAATTCGTCAAATAGCAAATTCAAATATACAAATTCTCGGTTGGCAGCCTGATGAGGTTGTAAAAAAATATATGACTTATGCTAAAGGTTTTGTATATGCAGCTTGTGAAGATTTTGGCATTGCCTTAGTAGAAGCACAAGCTTGTGGTACGCCAGTGATTGCCTATGACGCTGGTGGTGCAAAAGAAACGGTACGGGATATCCGCACATGGGAAGACAAAGCAACGGGTATATTGTTTGAGGAACAAAAAGAAGCATCTCTAATCAGAGCGACAGAAACTTTAGAAGCCTCTTACAGTAAATTCAATCCAGAATATGTCCGATTGCACGCAGAACAGTTTAAAACACAAATTTTTGTCCAGCGTTATCTAGAATTTTTACAGAGGTGTATCGAAAAAAATTTATCCAAGTAGATGTGAGATATTGTTTTTGCAGAAGCTTTTGGAAAATTGCTCCCAGAAGCACCTGCTTTTGGCTTTAAGATTGGGACTATGTGTGGTGTGGATTATTAAGGAGTATGATGACTGCCCAGAGCTCACTCCTCTCCGGCAAGCGCTCGCGTAGCGCATCCGGGACGGGGCGTTCCTTTACAGACAGCCCCTCTTTGCCTGAAAGACGCTCACCATCTGGTGAAGCCAGGTTAACGTGGATTGGGCGATCGCGTACGTTCTTAAAACGCGGTCAACCAGTAAAGACGCCTAGAGTTAAACCTAGAGGTCTGTCTTTTCAGGCTCTCAACGGAGAGTTTGGTAAACGACTATTTGATATTGTCTTTTCGCTTTCTGTACTAATTTTGTTTTCTCCCGTTTATTTAATTTTGGCCTTGCTAATTGCTTTGAGTTCAGAAGGCCCAATTTTTTATGTCCAAGAACGGGTTGGTAAAAACTACAGGCCTTTCAATTGTATTAAATTCCGCACCATGGTGACGAATGCTGACGAAATCCTTATGCAAATGATGGATACATCGCCAGAGTTGCGGCAAGAATTTGAAAGCACTTTCAAACTCAAACATGACCCTCGAATTACAATGATCGGTAAATTTTTACGAATTACCAGTTTGGACGAATTTCCTCAATTTTGGAACGTTCTCAAAGGAGACATGAGCGTTGTTGGTCCACGACCGTTAGTAGCGGAAGAATTACCAAAATACGGTTATTACATTGACCAAATCTTAACTATCCGACCTGGCATAACTGGATTATGGCAAGTCTCTGGTCGCAATGACATTCCCTATCCTCGGCGAGTTCAAATAGACCTGCATTATGTGAAATTCCGAAATTTTTGGCTCGATCTATGGATTGTTTTGAAAACGATTCGTGTGGTAATCATACCAAAAGATAACGGCGCTTACTGAAAAAGTACTAAACCTTGATTTCGTGGGGCATTCATTGCCCCAAATGCCAAAAAAAGCATGAAGCATTAAATCAGAATTATTGATCAATTATTGTTTCACTCAAATTTTTGCTTATGGTTCCAGCTTTATTCTTTCTTCAAAATTATAAAAATATATAAACTTTCAGTAAAAAATTACAGAAAATATAGACAGCTTCGACAAATTAATTTGTTTTAATGAGGAAATATCCTGAAAATAATCTAAAATCGGCATATTTACTGAGGTGAAATAACATAGAAGCAAGGAAACTCGTGAGTTTCCCATTGGGCAATTGAGCAAACTGTTGCTAAGTTGTACCGGGTCGCTTGTATAAATAATCATCAGAAACGACAAGGGATAATTGAGCATGACGCAACAAAAGCGAGCGTTGATCACTGGTATTACTGGTCAAGATGGTTCCTATTTAAGTGAATTTTTACTTGAACAAGGTTACGAGGTTCATGGCATTATTCGTCGGACTTCCACCTTTAACACAGACCGCATCGACCATATTTACGAAGACCCTCACAAAGAAGGAGTGCGGCTGTTGCTTCACTATGGGGATCTGACAGATGGTACTACACTGCGCCGCATCTTAGAAGAAGTCCAACCAACAGAGATTTACAATTTGGGCGCTCAATCCCATGTAAGGGTCAGCTTTGATGCACCAGAATACACAGTTGATGCAGTGGGAATGGGAACACTGCGTCTGTTGGAAGCAATTCGCGACTATCAACACCGTACAGGTATTCAGGTGCGCTTCTACCAAGCTGGTTCTTCAGAAATGTTTGGTTTGGTACAAGAAGTACCTCAAAAGGAAACTACGCCTTTTTATCCCCGCAGTCCCTATGCCTGTGCTAAGGTTTATGCCCACTGGCAAACTCTAAACTACCGGGAATCTTACGGCTTGTTTGCGTGTAATGGCATACTGTTTAACCACGAATCACCGAGACGAGGTGAAACCTTTGTCACACGTAAAATAACCATGGCTGTAGCCCGCATTTTTGCTGGTAGACAGAAAAAACTATATATGGGTAATCTGGATGCCAAGCGGGATTGGGGTTACGCCAAAGATTACGTTAAAGCAATGTGGATGATGTTGCAGCAAGATGAACCTGACGACTATGTAATTGCCACTGGTGAAACCCATACAGTACAAGAGTTTCTGGAACTGGCGTTTGGTTATGTAAATCTTAAGTGGCAAGATTATGTGGAATTTGATCCACGCTATCTGCGCCCAGCAGAAGTAGACTTATTGATTGGTGATCCAACAAAAGCCCAGCAAAAATTGGGCTGGAAACCTTCGGTAACATTTGAGGAATTAGCTTCCTTAATGGTGGAAGCAGACTTACAAGCTTTAGGTTTGACTTCTCCGAATGGGAAATTAGCAAATGCAATTATGGATAATGCCATGATTCGGCAGGAAGTAGGGGTGCTGCATCTGTGAACAAGATCCACGAGAACAAAAGATGAACGCCTTGGAACTCAAAGATAAACGCATTCTTGTGACTGGAGGAACTGGTTTCCTGGGACGTCAGGTCGTCAACCAGTTGCGTCAAGCTGGAGCTAATCCAGAAAAAATTACATTACCGCGATCGCGTGATTGTGATTTACGACTGATGGAAAACTGCCAGCGTGCAGTTGATCAACAAGATATTGTCATTCACTTAGCAGCCCATGTCGGCGGTATTGGTTTGAATAGGGAAAAACCTGCCGAGTTATTTTACGATAACTTGATGATGGGAACCCAGCTAATTCATGCTGCCTATCAAGTTGGCGTAGAAAAATTCGTTTGCGTGGGTACTATTTGTGCTTATCCCAAATTTACCCCAGTGCCATTCAAAGAAGATGATCTGTGGAATGGTTATCCAGAGGAAACTAACGCCCCCTACGGAATAGCGAAAAAAGCACTTTTAGTCCAACTGCAATCCTACCGCCAACAGTATGGATTTAACGGCATTTATCTTTTGCCAGTGAATTTATACGGTCCAGAAGATAACTTTGATCCCCGAAGTTCCCATGTTATCCCAGCATTAATTCATAAAGTTCACAAAGCTCAAATTAAGGGAGAAAAGCAAATCCCTGTTTGGGGTGATGGTAGTCCTACCCGCGAGTTTCTCTATTCAGAAGATGCAGCGCGGGGTATTGTCATGGGAACACAATTTTATAAAGACTCAGAACCCGTGAACTTGGGAACTGGTTCTGAGATCTCCATCCGTGACTTGATTAACTTAATTTGTGAATTGATGGAGTATGACGGTGAAATTGTTTGGGACATCGATAAACCCAACGGTCAACCCCGTCGTTGCTTGGATACCGAAAGGGCAAAACAAGCCTTTGGTTTTACTGCCCAGGTAGACTTTAAGCAAGGGTTGAAAAATACGATTGAATGGTGGCGTCAAAACGCTGCTTAAAAAGTAAGGTGGGCGATTTTGCCCACCTTAGCTTGAAAATAGGTATCGAGGATCAGGGATTAGGGAATAGATTTTCATGCCCTCGTTGTATGATTGGTCACATGAGATTCTAGCTTGAAAATGAGGTAAACGATAAAAGGAAAAGGGGTAATGATTTTAGCTTAACAAATATGTTATCTACCGTTGAACGTTTGTTATTTGTTCGCAGAGTACCCATTTTTAAAGAACTACGCGATGATTTTATCGTTCGCTTGGCTTCTGTAATGGATGAATTATCATTTCCAGGGAATTACACAATTTTTAACGAAGGAGACGAAGGGCGATCGCTTTATATTATTGTTTCCGGTAAAGTCAAAGTTCATATTGGTAAACAACAACTAGCTATATTTCCCAAAGGCGAATCCTTTGGTGAAATGGCTGTATTTGATGCTCAACCACGTTCTGCTTCCGCCACGACTTTAGAAGCTTGTGAATGCTTGGAATTGACACAAGAACAACTTTATGAAGCAATTGATGAAATTCCTGAAATCGCCGTCAATATTATTGGTATTCTCTCGCGCCGAATTCGAGAACTGAACGATAAAATAAATGCGATCTGATTGCTTGATGATCGATTTGTGAATAATAAAACTTTCTCTGAAAAAAAATATTTGCTGAAAATAGCCCAAGAACATCATCTTTTGGCTGAGGTCGCTTTGGCAAAACGAAATTGGCGGAATGCTAAAGACCAAGCTCAAAAAGCATTGCAAGTCTTATCCAGTCAGCATAATAGAGAAAATATTCTGCACAGTTCAACCTTAAATCCTTGTGAACTGACGGAGTACTTATTTCTAAAAAGTTCTTGTTTCTTTATTCTCGCGCAAGCCCAAGAACAATTAAATGAATTTATAGCAGCTATCAATAATTTAGAAGCTGCTAAACAAATTGGTATTACTGAAAATATTCCTTTTCTTTACATTAGTATTTTAAATAGTTTGCGGAGACTATATAAACAGCAAAAACAATATCTAGAAGCCACACACACTAAATTGGAACAAAGATCAATTGAACAAAAGTATGGCTTGCGAATATTTATTGGTGCAGGTAGCTTGGAAGCGATACAGCAACCAAAGTTAGTTACAACTGTAGAGAAGCAGCTGATCACATCTCAACAAGAAAATATTGCACCAGAAATTACTGCTTCTAGTCGCCAAAAAGATGTAGAACAGTTACTTGAACGCATTGGTTCTGAGAACAACAAATTAATAATTATTTATGGAAAATCAGGTGTTGGTAAAACTTCGCTTTTAAATGCAGGATTGATCCCAGCGTTGAAAAAGACAGCGATCGCCACTCAAGACAACTTGGTTGTGCAAATACGAGTTTATCGAAACTGGATAGAAGAGTTAACACATCAGATTGAAGAGGAAGCGCGGAAATCAGCAACAACACAAGATACAGAAACGCAAAATCAAGAAAATGGCAAAAATCAAGCTTTGAATTCTGAAGTTGAAATTTCCACCTCAGAAGTTAAAACTTCGACCTCAAAACTCGACAGTTCTACTTTAGAAATTAAAACTTTAGCCTTAGAACTTGCAAGTTTGACTTCTGAAATCGAAATTTTGACTTGTGAGTTTGACAGCTTAAATTCAGAACTAGAAACATTCACTCCAGAACCCCAAAGTTTCACCATTTCCCCTTCTCACACTCTTCCTCAATTCCACTTCCTCTTAGAACAACTACGCCAAAACGAACAGCACAACCTTCGTACAGTCCTGATTTTTGATCAATTTGAAGAGTTTTTCTTTATTCACACCCTCTCAGAACCCAGGCGACAATTTTTTGAGTTTTTAGGAGAATGTCTGAATATTTTGTCCGTCAAAGTCATTCTGTCGCTGCGGGAAAATTACTTACATCATTTGCTGACGTATAATGATTTACCCAGCATGGAGATTATAAATAAAGATATTCTGAGTAAAAATATTCTCTATAAATTGGGGAACCTTTTACCTACTGACGCTAAAAAAATTATCGAATGCTTAACCACAGGTACTCGTTTTCAACTGGAACCTGCATTGTTAGAACAATTAATACAAGATTTAGCAGGAAAACTGGGTGAGGTGCATCCAATAGATTTGCAGATAGTGGGCGTCCAGTTACAAACAGAGAATATTACCACTTTGGCAGAATATCAGCAGTATGGTGAGCAAGCACAAGAAAAGCTGATTCAGCATTATTTAAATGAAGTCATCGAAGATTGTGGGATAGAAAATCAGCAATTAGCAAAACTGATACTGTATTTACTTACAGATGAAAAAGGTACTTGTCCCCTCAAAACTCGTGCAGAATTAGAACAGGATTTGCAGCAATATTCAATTAGAGATAGAAACACAGAGAAATTTTTATTGGATTTGGTATTACAGATATTAGTTAAATCTGGCATTGTGATCTTATTGCGAGAAAACCCGACTGTTCGCTATCAATTAGCACATGAGCATTTAGTTACCTTTATTCGTCAGCAACAACAGCCAAAGTTAAAACAGCTAACGGCACTACAAGAAAGAAAAACAGATTTAAACGCAGTCAATGAAACCATCTTTGATCCTTTTTTCAAACACATTCTTGTTGGTTCATTTGCAGCAGGATTTGTATTTGCTGTTATGGCAGTTATAGCTTTTGACGCTACTAAGCATAAACATACTGAATTGAGCGAAATATATCTGATTCAAGGAGAAAAGTTAGCAAGAGAAGGTAACTTTGAAGGTGCTGTTAAGCACTTCCGTAAAGCTCAAAAATGGAATTCTGATTTGAAGTTTAATTCCAAAGCAAAAGCACTAGAATTTGTTAACAAAGCCAAAGCAGAACTATTATTTGTAGAAGGACAACAACGTTTGGAAACAAATGAACTAGAAAGCGCAGTGACTAAGTTCCAAGAAGCACTGAAACTGAATACTCAAATAGGGCGTTTGGCGGCTCCAGTTTTAATTTATGAAGGTAACAAATTTATGAAAAAGGGCAAGATTAAAAAAGCTGCGATCGCTTATATCAATGCCCAAAATCTAGATCCAAAAGTAGAAATTTCTGCTGACGCCTGGAAAGAACTTTGCTTACAAGGTAGCTTAAAAAAACAAGCAGCAGATGTTATGCAAGCCTGCGAAAATGCTGTGCAACTAGCTGCTGATAATCAAAAAATTCGAGTTGTGCGTGGTCTTGCTAGAGCCGTAAGTGGCAACAAACAAGGAGCTATTGAAGACTTTGAAGCATATATCGCCGCAACAGATAGTAAAACAGGAAAATTAAAAGTAAAAGCTTGGATTAAAGCTTTACGCATTGGTAAAAATCCCTTTACAGATAAAAAAATGAAGAGGTTGCTAGGAGAAAATAAGGGGGAGTAGTTAATTAGAATGTAAAACAGTAAAAAGATAAGGAAAAATTTATTTCATCGTCAAAATAGTTAATCTCTGGTTCAATTAATCAGCGCCATCACTCCAGCAGGCGAACCAGAACCATCTCGTAATCTCAAAATCCCAATCACCAAAGTTACGCCTTTGGGTGGTAACTGATCTAAATTGGTGAGATTTTCTAGAACAATACGTGGTTTCTCTAAAACTAGACAGTTGGTGGTAAAAGTAGTATCTTGCCCAGAGTCTACACCATGTGTATCAATACCAACTCCAGCAATATGACGCTCATTCAACAAAAACTCAGTTGCATCACTACCAAAAGCAGGGAAATGCATGTTTCCTTGGGAATCTGGGTTCATAAAAGCTGTGCGATCGCACCACTTTTCCTGCCATCCGGTGTATAACAACACTACAGTTTTGCTAGTAATTTTCCCGTATTGCTCTTCCCACTCCAAAATATCAGCAACATTGAAAGTGTAGTCTGAGTTAATTTTTACTTGCTCTTGAATATTAATGACTACCGCAGGTACAACTAGCGATTCTGCGGGATATTGATCAATGCCAACACCAGCATAATAAAAGCTTTTTGAGGCATTAATATGAGTAGCGCTATGTTCACCTAAAGAAAAGCGCCGGAGGAAATACCCGTCTTTTTCTATTTCTGCAACAGTCTCAAATTCTACCAGGGGATCACCTTCCCACTGAGGAATATCAGTGTCTATCACATGACTTAGATGAATGACTCGTGAATAGGTGATACTTTTTGGTTGAATAACTTTTGATTGAGAAAACAAATAACTATTTTCTCCCCCTTGTCCCCCATTTCCCCATCCCCTACTCAACCTCTCCAGCGTCGCCTCCATTACAGCATTAGTCTGCCCGGTAACTGTAAACACCAGTGCTTCGCGGTATACTCTTTGTGCAGGATGATGTAAATAATTGGCAGCACCACTAGAAACGGTAACAGCTGCATGAGCAATGCGTGTTGCTAAATCAATTGCCCAGGCTCGTAATTGTAGTTTTTCTGACAGTTGTGCATGAGTATTTTTCTGTGTCTGACGAATCTCAGTGCGACACTGGTTTAGTTCTTGTTGAAAAGCTGTCAAAGCATGAGCGATCGCAGGCAATGATTTTGTATATACGACGGATTCTATAATATCTAAACCAGCGAAAGCGCAACCTGTAGCTAAAAAGGTGGCACGAAGGACATTATTTTTATCATTTTCATGAATCCATCCGGCTGGTTTCATCGAAACTACGTACTCTTGAGGTAAAAAGTAATTACTCAAATTAGCAGTGACGGTATTAGTTGATGTCATCGCTGCTAGTTGTGCTGGTGAAGTAAGTGTGATTTTGCTTTCTGAATTTTGGTAAGTTTCCCGAAAAGGAACTACGCCAAAAACAGCACAGCCATCGGGAAGCGTAGCAGCAATAATAAAATCATCAAAAATTCCCCATCCAGTCACCCAAGGTACGACTCCATCTAACTGATATCCTCCTGAGACTGGTTTAGCTAGAGTCAGTGGTTCACCTACACGTCGCAACTGCGAAAAACCAATACCGAGTAAAACTTCACCTTTACTTATACGGGGTAAATATTCCTGCTTCAAACTAATATTACTGCTAGCAACTAGCATTGCAGCAGCACTTTGGTGTTGAGTTTGTAAAAAAGCTAAAGCACCAGAGTACCGTGCTACCAATTCTTGAAATTTACTAAAAGTGTCCTCACTAACTCCTTTACCACCCCAATCATGGGGAATACGTAACGCCAGCAAATCCAAATCTCCAAGTTCTTGCAGCGCTTGCATGAGTGTATTGGGATCGCTGTCGATCTCATTTGCTTTAGCTGCAACTGAGTTGAGTAAATAAGAATGGGCTATTTCTAAAACGGAATGATTTTCCTCTGGCAACACTTGGCGATCGTAATCCATTAGCTTTCGCTAGTTTAGCAAAAATTAGCTAGTTCGGGCAGAGGCCCCACGACTGACCCGATAGGCAGAGTGATACCATTTCACAAAAAATCTGATACAAATACAGACCCTGTAGAGACGCGATATATCGCGTCTCTACAAAATTTATGTGTATCGTGATTAACGTGAAATGGTATGAGATGAATGACTGGGCGGTCACGCATATGGCTTGGGAAAAAGATTTAAGAATTTGTTGTACAATCCCCCAATCCCCGATCCCCGTACTCTGTGAGAAGCCGCTTGCGCGTCTACGCGTAGCGTCTCCGCTAGGAGAATCCCCGATCCCAAAAAAGAATCCCTCCAAATCCTGTAAATCACAGATTTTAGAGGGTTCAAATGTTGCAGCAAAAAGTGAATTAGTAATAGGGTAGCAGTCTATAAGTTATATTTTGACTAAGCTTTAATTAAATTTACGTAAAGTCCACCAAGAATTTGCGTATACTATAACTACCATAAATAAAAATATAATACTTAATTAACCGTAAAAACCAGTAAAAATACAACTCTGCTAAATATTCTTTTAAATCTCCTATGATGTTGGACAATGTATACTAGGGGATCAACTGCTTACGCTTATCTTATCTAGAATCAACAATTAAATATTAAAAATCCGTGTTTTTATACTTATCAGCTTTATTAGTTGAGTAAGAGGCATTTCAATAAGTTTACTGTTGACTGATTTAATATTCTGATTGTTACTACGGAATAAGAACTATAAACTCAACACTTAGAGTTGGTGTTGAAATATACTTAGTTTTTTTGTTATAACTTTAACAAAAGAATGTAGCTAATTTAATAAAACGGTAAAGTATATTTACTTAAAATTTGAATTTAGTTGCTTTATCCCTCAAAATTAATTTGACAGACTACTAAATACCTTTTCGAGTTAATTTGATTTATGGCAATTTATTTTTATTAAATAAACTTGTTTATGAATCATTCTTCGCAGCCTGGACAAGAATCTTCTGCGATCTGGTCTAACCTGCTCCAACAATTACTAGAACGTCAGTCTTTATCTCGCCCTCAAGCAGCAGAGTTGATGCAAGGATGGCTAGGTGAGGCTATTCCCCCAGAATTATCGGGGGCGATCTTAGCTGCACTACATTGCAAAGGTGTATCTGCTGAGGAATTAGCCGGAATGGCTGGAGTCTTGCAATCTCAATCTCTTAGAAGACAAGGAGACACGGAGACACTGGGACAAAGGGAACAAGGGGAAATAGAAATTTCCCAGTCCCCGATCCCCTTTCCCCGATCCCCTTTCCCCGATCCCCTCATCGACACCTGCGGTACTGGAGGAGACGGAGCATCAACTTTTAATATATCTACGGCTGTTGCTTTTGTGGCTGCTGCTAGTGGTATACCTGTTGCAAAACACGGGAATCGTTCGGCATCCAGTCGTGTCGGTAGTGCGGATGTGTTAGAGGCTTTGGGTATAAATCTGAGCTGTGCTAGTGAGAAAGTACAAGCAGCAGTCAAAGAAGTGGGAATTACCTTTTTGTTTGCTCCTGGTTGGCATCCAGCCCTCAAGTCAGTTGCTTCGTTACGGCGGAGTCTCAAGGTGCGGACAGTATTTAATTTACTTGGGCCTTTAGTGAATCCTTTACGTCCTACAGGGCAAGTGATTGGGGTATTTGATCCCAAATTATTAGCAACAATTGCTCAAGCCTTACAGTTACTGGGTACACAAAAAGCGATCGCCCTACACGGGCGAGAAAAATTGGATGAGGCTGGTTTGGGTGATGTTACCGATTTGGCTGTATTATCGGCAAATGAAGTAACATTAACAACAATCAATCCACAGGAGGTGGGTTTAACTCCTGCTCCCATCACAGCGCTCGTGGGTGGTAATGTCCAAGAAAATGCGGATATTTTGAAGGCAGTGTTGCAAGGTAAGGGGACACAAGCACAACAGGATGTAGTAGCATTAAATACTGCACTAGCACTGCAAGTGGGTGGAGCAATCCCATTATTAGATCACGCTCAAGGTGTACAATTGGCTAGGGATATTCTTCAGAGTGGTGCGGCTTGGACGAAGTTGGAACATTTAGTCGAGTTTCTACAGGATTGAGTTGCCCAGAGTAGGATGGTGGGCGGAATTCTATAACATCACGCTTGATGGTGATCTCGTAGTCACCAAAAAAATCGTGTCCCAAAAGCCCTGTTTCTAGTTCTGTTCCAGCGATCGCCACCGGAATTTTTTTGACGCTCACCCCACCAACTTCCATAGAATTTACATAACCAACGGGAAATTCCACCGCTTTTGCACTGGCTGTATTTGCTTTGGCTCTTCCAAAAGGTACTATCCCCAAGGCATTTGCCATACCTTGGGTGATAACTGTACCACTTGCTCCCGTATCCAAAATCATCTCAAATTGTTGATTGCCATTAAAAGTGACATCAATAATTGGTGTCCCCCCGACTCGTCGTTTAATCGGAGCGATAAACACCACAGGTTCATGACGCTGCTGTGTAGTGGGTGCTACAAATACCTTTTGTTGGTTGTTAGTTGATGGTTGTTGGGTTTTTTGGAGAATTGGTGGTTTAGCAGAAGGTTGAGGAACTACAAGCACTATCCTGGAAGGTTGTTGTTGTACTTGTGTTGTTACTTGTGGCGGTGGTTCCTTGCGAGAAAAAGCTTGCTGTTGGGCGTATTTAATCCGACGTTGATATTGGATGATGTTGTCTTGAGCGCTAGGAAAGTAGGTACTTTGGCGATCTACTTGTTTCATCAATGCGATCGCATCTTCATACTGA
Organism: Pelatocladus sp.; assembly: GCF_059505505.1. Taxonomy (NCBI): domain Bacteria; kingdom Bacillati; phylum Cyanobacteriota; class Cyanophyceae; order Nostocales; family Hapalosiphonaceae; genus Pelatocladus; species Pelatocladus sp. The sequence continues at coordinate 17,584 of NZ_JCACKS010000207.1, forward strand.
CTAACTACTAAATTCCAATCTTCTGTTGATTGAGCAGATTGACTGATAGTATCAGCGCTAGCTGCTTTATCCAACCCTAACTCAAAACTATCGGATTGCATTTCCGAAGCTTGGTATGGCTGTGGTTGTGGAGTTATTACTGGTAATGGTGTGTTCTCATCAGAAGCGATCGGACTCTTTTCTACTGCTTCTGGTTGTTGGTCATGATCCACAATAGCCTGTTTGTCTTCACGACAAGCAACAGCAAAAATCGCCAGTGTGGTGGAAAGAAATATTAGCGTGGCTTGGGATAACAAAGACTGAAGCATAATTGTTTAGAACGCATACTTTCCCCTACACCCACGATACTTTGGAATAATGCTAATATCCGAATTCAATAAAAGATGCACTATATCTTTATTTAAAAAGAATGCTTTAGCCGATAAAATTTATTCCGGGATCATCTGGTCTGTCGTTATTGTACCGCAAGCAGACAAAGCAATTCAAATGATAAATTCATGGGATAATAATTCTTCGCTGTGGTCAGGGGAACAGGGATGGAGGATCAGGGATCGGGGATTAGGTAAACAAGTTCTTAAATTTTGTAAACGCGGAGCGCCTACTTACCAGAAGTCGCTACGCACCTACCGTAGGTATTTTGTAGACGCAGCCTTCCTGTAGGGTATTTTGAATTGATATGTCTCCCTTGTCCCCGATCCCCAATCCCCGTACTCTGTGAGAAGCCGCTTGCGCGTCTACGCGTAGCGTCTCCTCTGGAGAATCCCCAATCCCCAATCCCTTTTTTCAACCTAACAGCCTATGGCCTTATTTGACACAATACCTGCCTTACTTGTTCTTGCCGACGGAACCACTTATCGCGGTTGGTCTTTTGGTGCTACAGGCACTACTGCGATCGGGGAAGTGGTATTTAACACTGGCATGACAGGATATCAAGAAGTCCTGACTGATCCTAGTTACTGTGGTCAGATAGTAGTTTTTACTTACCCAGAATTGGGTAACACAGGTGTGAATCCAGAGGATGAGGAATCAGATCGACCCTATGTGCGGGGAGCGATCGCGCGTAATATTTGTAGCCGACCAAGTAATTGGCGCTCTTCGCAATCTTTACCAAACTACCTCAAACAACACCAAATACCAGGCATTTACGGCATAGACACCCGCGCATTAACCCGCAAAATTCGCATTTTTGGGGCCATGAATGGTGGCATTTCTACAGAAATTCTAGACGAAGCAGAACTGCTAGAACGAATACTAGCAGCTCCTGCCATGAATGGATTAAATCTTGTCCGTGAAGTGACTACCCAAACGCCATACGAATGGTCACAAACCACTGATCCCGTTTGGGAGTTTAACCTAGAGGCAAAAACTAATTCTGAAGAAATTTTCACCGTTGTGGCTCTAGATTTTGGCATCAAACGTAATATTTTGCGCCGTCTAGCAAGGTACGGATGCAGAGTTATTGTTGTTCCAGCCCACACCCCAATAGAGGAAATTCTCAAATATAATCCAGATGGAATTTTTCTCTCTAATGGTCCTGGTGATCCTGCCACTGTCACCGAAGGTATTGAGACTGCGAAAGCTTTACTGTCATCTCAAAAACCAATGTTTGGCATTTGCATGGGACATCAAATTTTGGGTCATGCACTGGGAGCAGAAACCTATAAACTTAAATTTGGACATCGTGGCTTGAATCAGCCAGCAGGTTTACAAAAACGGGTGGAAATTACCAGTCAAAACCATAGTTTTGCTATAAACCCAGATACTCTACCTCAGACAACTGTAGAAATCAGCCACCTAAACTTAAACGATCGCACTGTTGCTGGATTACGTCACAAGAATCTACCCATATTTTCTGTGCAGTATCACCCAGAGGCTTCTCCTGGTCCTCACGACGCTGATTACCTGTTCGAGAATTTTGTGCAAGCAATGCGCGCAGATCGTCAAACAGTAAACAGATCTAATGAGGTAAAAATAAAGTAAAAATGGAGAAAGTGCGAGATTGGGAACCGGAGACAGTGAACACTAAACAGTAATCAGCGAGCAGACAAAGGAAACTGATAACTGATAACTGATAACTGATCTCCAATTCCCAATGTAGACAACATCTACCAAAAACATCTATACTTGAGCGTTCATTATGAATATGAGGAGGGAATTATTGCTGAACCACTGAATCTAACCGTTAGCCTGAGAGGTACTCGTGAAGTCCGGGATAACTGTCAGCTATTCCGCCTCACAGGTTTGTTAGACGCGTTTTCGGAACCGACGTTTCGCAAAGTATTAGGAAGCAAGATTGACGAGGGTCCCAAGCACATTATTCTGGATCTCTCACAAATCGACTTTGTTGATAGTTCCGGCTTGGGTGCTTTGGTGCAACTGGCCAAGCAGGCGCAAAATGCTGAAGGTACTTTGCAAATCGTCACTAATGCCCGTGTAACTCAAACAGTCAAGCTTGTCCGTTTAGAAAAGTTTCTGATGCTGCAAAAATCAGTCGATGAAGCTTTAGAAAACGTCAAGAACCCTTCTTGATAGCTTGAGTGTGCTGAAAAAATTAGCTATCCGATGTTCAATCTGGATAGCTTAATTTTTGTGAGAAGTTATATCATGTCCACTTGAACACTTATATTATTCGTTGAGGTCGGTAATGGGTAATTGGTAATTGGTAATGGGAAAAACCAATAACCATTGGCCCTTGACTTTTGACCCTTGACCAATAACAATCCCAAAAAAACTATGAAGAATGGAAATTAGGTACTTCACAATCTCAAACTTCATTCTAATCTTAAATAAAGCTGGTCTATTGGGAGAACACTGAGTCTGCTTGAAAAAATGCACCATCCCTAATCTCTCATCTATAGTCTTCAAGGAATAATAAGCTTGTGAAATCAAAGGAGGAAAACTTATTGAATGAACAAGGTGAATCTGGAGTGTTAGATTCATCTTGTTGGGAATTGATGCGAGCAACTATAGAAAATTTATTCCCACAGCACGTTGACCAGGCACAACTACAACAACTTTCTCCTGTTGCTTTAGCATATTTGGGGGATGCAGTATATGAACTTTATGTTAGGATGTATTATCTGCTGCCGCCGCAGCGAAGCGAAAGTTACCATCGTTTAGTAGTGGCGCAGGTCAGGGCAGAAAAGCAGGCGCTGCATTTGCGATCGCTTATTCCTCATCTGCGGCACAGCGAATTAGAAATAGTCCGACGGGGTCGGAATGCCGCCACAGGACGTCCTAAACGGCTAAACCCGGAAATATATCAACAAGCAACTAGCTTAGAGACTTTAATCGGCTATCTATATCTTACTGATTACTTACGCTTAACTGAACTATTGCAAAAACTGCAATTAGAAAAGTAGTGAGAAAAACAACCTCATAAAAGTAGAATTGCTTATTATTTATGTTCGGTAAATTATGGTGTGAGGTTATGAGTTTAGACTGACTACGATAGCTTGTGGACACCGAAAAAGGTCGTCATCGCTAGATCCAAGCAAAAAAGTTTTACGGTTTTTTAGTTTTTTAGTATTCGGATGCCCACCCCTACACATAACCCAAACAATCTCATGGCAAACAACACAAAAAAGATTATCACTTCTAGTGAAAGGAATCGGGGACAAACCCTAAAATTAAAAAGCAAGCGCGTTGTTCCTAATATTGTTCGCACTTCCACTAAAAAAGTGGATATACCAAACACCAAACAACAACCACAAGATAAAGCACTAGATAATGCACAAGATAGCGATCTGATCTACGGTCGCTATCCAGTCTTGAGTGCATTGGAAAGTCAACGCTTGCTGAACCGGATTTGGATTACTTCCCGCCTGCGCTACGATCACCGCTTTCACTCTTTGATTTTACAAGCCAAAGACAATGGCACGATCATTGATGAGGTAGAACCCAAGCGCTTAGACCAAATTACTGATGGGAGAAATCACCAAGGTATAGCAGCACAAATTGCTCCCTATACCTACATAGAATTCCACGAGTTGCTCGAAACTGCCAAAACTGTAACCAATCCAGTCATAGTTGCTGCTGATGGAATCACCGATCCCCATAACTTAGGGGCAATTATTCGGACAGCAGAAGCGATCGGTGCTCAAGGGTTGATTATCCCGCAAAGACGAGCATCTGGAATCACTTCCACAGTCATGAAAGTAGCAGCAGGTGCTTTAGAACATTTTCCAGTTGCCAGAGTAGTGAATCTGCACCGTGCTTTGGAAGAAATGAAAACAGCTGGCTTCTGGATTTACGGGACTGCTTGTGAGGGTAATGAACCAATACAAACAGTGGATTTTAATGGTGCGATCGTTTTAGTAGTTGGATCTGAAGGAGAAGGTCTCAGTTTGTTGACACAACGTTGCTGTGATGTTTTAGTGTCAATTCCCTTACAGGGTAAGACTCCTAGCCTCAATGCATCAGTTGCAGCTGGGATGGCATTGTATGAAATTTATCGCCAACGTTGGGAAAAAAATACCCTACATTTCGATAAACTACAAAAAACCACTTGGAAAAACGGTGGTAACAGAGTATAAAGAAATGTAAAGCACACAATTAGAACAAACTTTTAAGACCCAACACAACATTAAAAAAACTGGCGCAAACCATGAAAACTATTTGGGAACAATCTAGGGAATTTTTGGCTAATGCATTCGATACTTTGGGATTGGCTTGGTGGATAGAAATTGTTACACAGAATCCTAAATGTACATACTATTTTGGACCGTTTTTAAGCTCAACAGAAGCAGAAGCAGCAGTTAAAGGTTATGTAGAAGATTTGGAACAAGAAGGCGCACAAGGAATAGCTATAGATGTAAAACGTTGTAAACCAGATGTATTAACAATTGCTGAAGACCTGGGGGAATTGATTGACCGCAAAGCACAGCCTGCCTTTGGCGGTCAAGTATAAATAAGGCTGGTCAAGTGTTAATCGTCAATTAACGAAAGTCAAAAGCTTTTTACCATTGACTATTGTAGACGCGATTAATCGCATCTCTAATGATAATTGACTATTTCTGGATTCGCCTCCAACCAATAATCAATATCACTCAATACCTGATTGGGAATTTCCCACGGGAAGAGGTGAGCTGTGTTGGCGTAACACTGCCATTGGCAATTTTGTAAGTGTCGGGCTGTTTCTATACTAGAGTCGGGTGTGATGTGGCGATCTTGAGAACCTGCCAAGACTAAGGCAGGACACTGTATTTGCTCAAGATCAGCAAGGCGGTTGTAACCTGCTTTAATTGCCGTGTAAAGAGCGCGAGTTGCAGACGCTGAGGTTTGTAAATAAGCCGAAACAGCATCCTTGGCTATGTATTTGTAGGTAGTAGCAGTATGTTGTTGAATGAGGTAGCGAAATAGCGATCGCTTACCAAATTTCTCAATATTCCACTGCCAGCCCGGTTTGATTAAATTCAAAATAGAGGTGACTCCAGTATAGAAATTATCCTGCCAAGTGATCGGTGGATGGTTTCCCCTCGGCCTAGCAGCAGTTGCTACCAAAATTAATCCAGTAACGCGCTCAGATAACCGGAGTGCCAATTCCATCGCTAAAATGCCACCTAGCGACCACCCCAATATCAAGCATTTTTCTATCTGCAAGCGGTCTATAAGGCTCTCTAAGTCATTTAAATGGTCGCTCATTTCAAAATTGCTATTAAACCGACTTTTGCCATAGCCACGGAGGTCAGGGGCAATAGTTTGGAAGCGGTTAGAGAGGTGATCGGTAAAAACAGAAAGACTAGAACCGGAACCAGGATGACCATGTAAACAGAGAATAGGGAAGCCTTTACCTTCTATGTAAACCTTGAGAGGTATGGCTGGGGAATTTTGAAAAACAGAGCGATCGCCCATAATTCTTAGCCTTTGCTTTTATAAGAATGTTGGTTGAAAACCCTTCGCCTTGAGGCAAGGGATGAAAACCACTTGCACCCTTGAGGGTGCAAGTGGTAATCTCATCAATGTGGTAGGGTAATCAACCACATTAAAAACCCGGTTGCTGCCTAACAAGCAGACGCTGTACCTTGACAACTGAAGATATGGGGTTCTATTCCGCAGTTTTAGTTTCCACCCTGGAATAGGTAAAATCTTTAAGGGAACTAAACGATCAGCTTTTTGCTTCAACTGCAAGCAAGTAAAAACAAATTTTGTAGAAATACAACTACCGTTGGGCAGACGGAAAGTCAAAGCTTGGGGAGAGAACCACCTCTGGGTTAGATAACGCAAGGCATCTAGTTTAAGTGGACTCGTGGAACCAAGAATCTCTGTGGCTTTTAGCCCAGAGAGTGTCAAACAGATTTTTCTATATACCCTCCAGCATAATTAATAACGCACATTTGCCTGTATGTGGAGTGAATCCCAAAAGCCACCCCTGCAACTTTAAAATTTGGGTTAAAAATATTTATGCGATGACCGCGATCGCTGACTCCATCATCAATAATTAGCTGCATGACAATATCTTGGGCTGTGTGCGAACCGTAGCTAATGTTCTCACCAGCAGTACTTTTCCAAGTTCCATAACGACTTAGACGTGTGAAGGGATTGCTAGCATCACTTCCATCATGACCTGTTGCACCTTTGGCACCTTGATCTTTAACATGATCCCTAGCTGCTAGAGACATACCTTTAGATGCTCTCAAAGCACCCACAGGACGAACTGACTGGAGATAGGCGATCGCTTCATCAACAGCTTTGACTCCTTCTTGAGTTTGTAAATAGACATTTTGAGAAATTCGGACTTGATTACCCACAAAGCGACTTCTGTAGTTTTTGAGTACAGTCACATAACCTTTAGGATCAGTCCTTGCCTTGTTCATTTCTACAATTACTTGTTGTTCTAATGGCGAAAGATAATCTCCCCGCTTTTGGGGATCAGAAGTTGCAACAGGAGTTTGTGTAGGTAAAAAATCTGGCTGAAAAACTTGATTTGCAGAACAGCCTGTGATTATGGGGATAGAGGTAAATATCCAAGATAGCAGCCGATGCATTAATAACCTCAGAACTTGGTAGCGATGAGTCAATATATTTTGAGATCCACAGGAATAGAAAAACTTTCCGGAGTACTTGTCAAGAAGTAATACTAGTGAGATTTTTAACAATTTATTGGGAAAGAATATTCTTGGATGCAAAAATATTGTATAAATTTTGAATTGGTGTAAAACCCATTAATTAGGGTTAAAACCCATCAGGTTAAATATTCTTGCTGTTTTCCTTGCTAAACCATGAGCAAAACAAAATTCTTACGGTTGCTGACAATAGGAACATTTTTGAGTGCTTTATATTTAGGCACTAATACATTACCAGCATCTTCGCAACGCACATCGGCAGATAATTCAGCTTCTTTGTATAAAGGAGCTACATGTACCACATCTAAATCGAGTGGCAGAATTAAAACTGATTCCACTAATGTTTCAGTCAGCCGTCAGCTTTATACGTCATCTATGTCTATGTACACAGCAAGGAACAAATTCATCATGCTGACATGTAAAGCTGATCCTAAGAAATTCAGCACACTGAAATTGCAAATCGGAGTATCAGATGATGATTCTAAACAACAGTCGATCATGACTGTGAATATTTACCAGGGAGGTAATTTACAACATGCATACAAGGATATTGGTCCAGGGAAATTGATCAATACTGTACTTGACTTAGAGGATCGCAAGATTACCAAACCGGAAAATATCGCTATAGAACTGCTTTGTGAAAAAGCAAATCCCTATTGCACCGTATACTTTTTTGAAGCGCAGTTATTGCCAAACTCTAACTCTAATTATATAGCTCCCAAATCTTCTAAATCTTCTATAAATACATCTCAGCTAGGCTTACAGTTTACCAATAAATAAATTTCCTAGCTTATAGCTTAAGTAAGCAAAAGCTTACTAAGCAAAAATTTCAGCCCATTTAAATGGGCTTTAGCTTCTGGTTGTGAACTTTAGTTCACGACAAAATATCAAGATAAGTAATCGAACAGAAATATTTACACATGAGGTTTTAGACTGGATAAGGGTTTCAGGTCAAAATTTGTGTAATTAATTTTGTCTTACTACTTAAAAAAATAGTAAATAATAGATTATTGTGGCAATTACTAGGCGTAGGTTTATCAAAACAGTCACCCTCAGTGGTGCTTCCTTTGCAGCTAGTTCCGGTATCTTCTTTCCCAAACCAGTCAACTCCTATTCAACTAATTACGTTTTGAGCCGAGATGGCAAAGCAGACGGCATTTTTAGGAATTTTGTCGATGCTGAGATAGCCCGGAAACCCAGTCCTACATTACCTGCTGATACTGATCCAGCTATAGTTTCTGCTGTCAAATCTGTTCAAAACCAATTTACTCAACGTGCTTACACACAAAAACAAACACCCTTTGGACTGCGACGTGATGGTGTAAATAGTCCTTTGTGGGGACGCCAAAAACAAGAAGACGTAGGTCCGAATTCAGGATTTGGTACAGTACAAATCGTGGAAAATTACGTCACCCCGATCGCATTTACTGGTGCTACCACTGCTGGTATTGATAGAGCAATTCAAGTTTTAGGAAAAGATCAGCGTCTGTCTGCTGTGGAACTTGACAACGCACTAATTCCAGTACGCGAACAGTTTGAAGACTGGGGAACTTGGCTAGGCGATGTTGATCCCAAGACAGGACAAATTTTGGGTACAAGTTTAGCTAGTTATGAAACACGTTCAGGATCAGTTACCCGACGTTATGAAATAATTAAACCCGGACGAGGAGGTTTCGGTGAGATCACATTGTTTGTTGATGCAGGTGGGGAATTTAAATCAAACCTAAAAATTAGAGTTGACTTTGCATAAGGCAAATACTAATTCTAGAAAGTTTTTAACCTATTTGATACCATTTCACGCTAATCACGATACATATAAATTTGTAGAGACACATAGCAAGACCCGCAGGGTTATTTCGCGTCTCTACAAATAGTTGTGGGGTTAACACCAAGCATCTTGGGGTTTAAACTCTTAGCGGTACATTGAAAAAATTGAGATGATCCCATGCATTAGTAATCAATTCCTGACGACTACTTGGCGTTCGCTAAAATATTTTCTAGGTCAGATATCTGTACAGCACCAGAAACCTTTTCACTGCTAATAATAAAAGAAGGTGTACCAGAAAGCCCTAATTTCTTCGCTAATTGTATATCTTGCTCAATTGCAGTATTAGCAATTTCTCTATCTTGATTAAATATTGCTAAATCTAAATTCAGCTTTTTAGCAATATTTACATATAAAGATTCACCTAGTTTATCTTGATTAGTAAATAAAGCATCTTGATATTCCCAAAACTTACCTTGTTGTTGTGCTGCCCAAGCTGCTTTTGCAGCTGGCATTGCTTGAGCATGTATTGGAGTTAAAGGATAGTGTTTGTAAACAAAATTGACATCTTTTTGATGCTTTGCTATCAGTTTTTTTAAAGTTTGATGAGCTTCAGAACAATAGGGACATTGAAAATCAGAAAATTCTACCAATATAGTTTTTGATTCATTTGAGCCAATTGTGGGAGAATCAGCAATTACTGCTTGAGGATTGGTTTTTAAATCCTCTAAAAATACTTGTCGTACTTTATTTAATTTCTGTTCTTTTTGCTGTTGATAAACTTGAACAGATTCGATAATCACTTCTGGGTATTTACGGATAATTTCTAATACTTGTTCTTCGAGTTGCGGGTTAACGCGGGTAGCGGCTTGCGCTGGCAATGACCAGGTAAGAACCAGGCATAATAAGCATAATACTATCAAGCTACGGAAATATCGCATAATTTGTCCAACTTCAGGTAAGAATTTACTCATAGTTACTAAAAATAAGGGTTAGCTCTTTCAAGGTGTAAGGTGTAATGTACTTTTCTTGGTGTCTTAGTGTCTTGGTGTTTCAATAATTATTTTTTAACCACTAAGACACAAAGAGGAAATATATTTCCCGGTTTTATATTAACTATTAGCTAAGTCAATTAATTCCATAATTTTCTCAAACCGAAAATTTTCAGCTAAATCGGTGAGGAAATTACTCAGCAAAGATTTGCTAGAAGGAATTTGCTTAACTAATTTTATAATCAAGTCATCACTGCATTGTGCTGCGGCATAATGCACCTGTGTCAACCACTCATTTGACATTTCTGATAATAGAGCAACCATATCAAGGGAATTTAAAATTGTTTCTGTATTTGTTTGGTTTTGTGATATTTCTTCTTGATTCTCTTCATGAAAAAGATATTTTACCCCCAGATATTGGGCGAGTTTTTCTAGTAATAGTTCTTCGCGAAAGGGTTTATTAATAAAATCATCACATCCAGCTGAGATCATTGCCTGTCGTTGTTCCTCAAAAGCATTAGCAGTGAGGGCGATAATGACGGTACGTGAAGAGGACGTGGAGATTGTTTCATTTATGTTCCCCGTGTCTCCCATGTCCGCGCGTCCCCGCACCGCGTCTGTTTCTCTCCCTTTAATCTCCCTAGTGGCTTCGTAACCATCCATGATCGGCATTCGCATATCCATGAAAATGAGATTAGGTTTCCACGATTCCCAAACAGAGATGGCTTCCTGACCATTTGTAGCTTCTTTGACTGAAAAGCCAATAGATGCTAGTAATTTTACTAATAGCAAACGACTGTCATGAGCGTCATCAACTACCAAGATACGGTATTCAGGTTCACCTGGCGCTAAACCAATCACTTGCTGAGAAACAGAAGTAGTGGTTTGAATTTCATCAACACAAGCGATCGCAATCTGAATATAAAAGGAAAATACGCTTCCTATCCCCACAGCACTACTAACGTTGATCTCACCTCCCATCAACTGTACGTACTTGCGGCTAATTGCTAAACCTAACCCTGTTCCCTGCTGTGATTTTCTACCTGTTTCAGTTTGTCCAAAAGCTTGAAAAAGTAAGTCAATTTCTTCTACTAAAATACCAGTCCCAGTATCGATGACTTCAAAGCAGAGAAAGAGTGTGTTGTGATCGGTTGATCGAGGGTTATGGGTTGCCAGTTTGTGTGGTTGGGAAGAATCTGATTTTACTTTCTCTTCATCTTCAAGGTAAACCCGTAGCTTCACACTACCAGTCTCAGTAAATTTAATGGCATTTCCCAAAATATTGAGTAAAACTTGTCGCAGTTTACTAGAGTCGGTTCTGACATATCTGGGAATTTCAGGTGCATATTCAAATACCAGTTCTAAGCCTTTGGCTGTAGCACGAATGTGCAACATTTCTTGGAGATTGTCCAATAGATAAATTAAATCGAAGCTAGACAAAGTTAATGTGGTTCTACCGGCTTCGATTTTAGACATTTCCAGAATATCGTTGATTAAATTGAGCAGGTGTTCGCCAGCACGATTGATAATTGCTAGGTTCTGTTTGTTTTCACTGGAGAGAGTCCTGTCACGAGTCATGATTTGAGTAAAGCCAAGGATTGCATTCAGTGGAGTGCGTAATTCATGACTCATGTTGGCAAGAAATTCACTTTTGGCAAGGTTTGCAGCATCAGCAGCGATCACAGCTTTTTGGAGTGCGCTTGATTGCTGTTGAGTCTGTGTTAGTAATTCTGCTTGCTGCAAAGCAACTCCCAATTGATTGCCAATCTGCACAACAATGTTGATTTCTCCTTTTTTCCAGTGTCGGGAACTAGAATTTTGATAACTAGCTAGTAGTCCCCAGAGTTGATTACCACAAAAGATCGGAACTGTTATGTAAGCCCTGACTTGAAAGCGTTCTAAGAGATTGATGTAACAAGGATCAAAACCAGCCGTATAAATATCTGGTACACATAGGAAACTTCCACCTCTGGTGTATATACCACCTTGGGTTTGTTGAAGATAAGTATCAAGTACTTGGTTATCTCCACTACTGATGATTTTGATTGTACAGCGTTCGTTTTGGAGAGTGGTTTCTGTGAGATTGGGTTCATCTTGGTGTTGTTCGATCAGCGATACCCAGCCACTCCCGACTGATTCGGCGACAAATTCCCCACTCCAATCAGAGTTGAAGCGATACACTACGACGCGATCGCAGTTCAGTACTTGTCGCAATTCTTGTGTAGTAGCAGTAAAAATTGTTGCCAAATCCAATGTCTGGCGCATTCTCTGAATCACTTGAGTGATGGCTTTTTCTCTGTCTGCACTTTCACGCAAAGCATCTTCAGCAAGTTTAAGTTCAGTAATATCTGTAACTGTGCCAATATAGCCTTTAAATTCACCATCATCTCCAAATTCTGGCAAAGCTTGGCCTATGACCCAAATCACTCTACCACTCGAATGTACAAAGCGATATTCTGAATAAAAAGACTTTTTTGCTGATATCGTTGCTTGCCATTGGGCAAAGACGCGATCGCGGTCATTAATATGTATAATTCCATACCAATACTTGTCCAAATCAGCTTTGGCAGCAAGCCCGGTGATATCGCTAAAACGCTGATTCACATAGAGGAACTTACCCTGATGATCAGTGTGAAAAATGCCTACAGGTGAGGCTTCTGCTAAAGTTTGGTAACGACGTTGACTCTCTTGCAAAGCTAATTCAGTGTGTTTACGATCTGTGATTTCTACTACAACTGTACCCACACCGCAAGGGTGAATGTCTTCTCCAAAAATGGGGAAGTAAGAAGTCAAAAAATGCCGTATAATGTCGGACTCGGAAGGTAATGGCGCGCTCACTTCTATGTTGAGAATGGGTTTGGCAGTTTGCAGAACTTGTTCACAAAGTGGTACTACAAAAGGAGCAACTTCCGGTACCATATCCCAAAGAGTTTTGCCTATATGCTCGCTTTGGGGATGGCCATTAATATTTGCTAGCTGTTCGTTGATCTGCACATATCGCAGTTGATCATCTAATATATTCATGCCTACAGGAACACAGGAGAAAAAAGCATTGAGCCGAGCTTCCCGTAAAGCTAATTCTCTTTCTAGGTTTTTACGTTCGGTGATGTCTTTGTGCGTACCCGTCATCCGTAGCGGTTCTCCCGATTCGTCATGCTCAAATACCTGAGCGCGAGACTGTATCCATTTCCACTCACCGGATTTAGCACGCAGGCGAAATTCTACTTCATAAGCGGGACTCTCACCCCGCAAATAGGCATTTAGTTCTAATTTAATTGGCTCTACGTCTTCTGGATGGAGGAGTTGAGCAAAAGCACAGGAATCATCTGTAATTTCGTGTGGTTCGTATCCCAGCATTTTCTTCCATCGCCAGTCACGGTAGACTTTACGAGCTTTGATATTCCAATCCCATAATCCTAAATCGCTCCCTTTTAGTGCTAGTTGTAGACGTTCTTCACTTTGACGATGGGCTGCTTCTACTTGTTTACGTTGAATGAGCGCCCCTAATTGAGCTGCGACAGCACCGACTAAATACAACAAACGGCGATCCAAAGCATGGGAGCTGCTTTTAAAAAAGACCAACACAGCCACGACTTGATTATCAGCTAAAATTGGAACAGCAAAACCAGCTTTTAATCCGATTTGCGATCGCGTAGAGACCGAAGAAGTATCTTCACAAGTTGTAGCGTCTCCTTGTGGCAAAAATCCGACAACAGCTGATTCTGTCACTTGAGAAATATCTTCTATCCATTCTGGCTTTTGCTTGCGCCAAACTCGCCTCAGTAATCTCATCCCTTTTTCAAGTCTGATCACCTGGCTGTACTGGCAAAATTCGTCTAAGTGATTGTGGCGTCCATACCAACCTAATCTATATTCCAAAGCTGTATTATTTTCAGTCGGTATCCAAGCTTCACCAAAATTCCAATTGATAGTTGTACAAATTAACCGCAGCACAAGGGCTAAAGCATTGTCTACATCTACAGCGCGGCTGATAGCTTGGGTTGTCAGCAACAGCAAACGGCTTTCATTTTCAGCTTGCTTGCGCTCTGTAATATCATGAGCTGTACCAAGTAAATATTGTTGTCCGTCGATTTCAATTAGTTCAGCACTAAACAGTGTTGTTTTGAGTTCTCCGCTAGCAGTACGGAACTCAATTTCATGATTGCGAACTGCTTTTGTATGGCGCAGAACTTGGGTAAGCATGGCGCATTCTTCTTGATTCGCCCAGATATTTAATTCTCGGTAGTTACAACCAATTATCTGAGAATGAGAATAGCCAAAAAATCTACAAAAGCTATCGTTAACTTCAATGTAGCGGACTTCTGGAAAAGTGGTCAGAGCTATGGGATCAGGAGATGAGCGAAAGGCTGAAGCTAACTTGGCTTGGGAATGTCGTAAAGCTGTTTGGGCGTTGAGGCGATCGCGAATTTCTTGCTCTAATTCTATCCGGGCTTGTTTTTCTTGTTCTAGTAGTTTAGCTTGGGCGATCGCAATTCCCAATTGAGCAGCAATTGACTCTAGGAGTTCAATTTCTTCTAGACTCCAGTTGCGATAGCGATCGCACTGATGTAAACAAACCATACCATTTGCTTGCCCGTTGTAAGAAGTGCGGACTGCGAGTGTGGACTTAATATTATATTCCCGACATATTTCTTGAGCATTTTCTAACAGTGGATGGGTATAAACATTATTAGCTGCAATAGCTCGATCTTGAGCCAATAATTGTTGAGTATGAAGATTACCATTTACAGGTATATTGCAATGGCTGAAGGAAGTACACTCAGGAGCCAAAAATTCTTCTAATATGGGAATTTGAGGAGTCGGCAAGTCTAGGTAAGTATGAATGAGTGTACGACTGACACCAAAAGCCTCACCTATTTGTTTAATAGCAGTTTTGATAATAATTTTTTGGTCTAATTCCGAACGAATTTCATCTGTGATTTTTCTCAGAAGATTACTACGTTCTAATTGTTTTTGTAATTCTAAATCTGATTGATAACCTTCGTAGGCTATAGAAATTGCTCCTGCGGCTGCTTGTAAAAAAGCTACTTCTGAAGTTTCCCAAAGATGTGATTCTACACAGTTATCAAAACCGATAAAACCTAAAAATTCTCCTTTAGTAATAATTGGCAAAATTAAAATTGAAAGTATACCTTGTGGTTCTAAAATCGCCCGTTCTGATGCGGGTAATTCTGCGACGATACCAGAAATAATTTTGCCATTTGCCAGTAAAGCAGCCCAACGAGGAAAATATTCTTGATACGGTAAGTTTTGTAGAATAGGGCTATCAATTTCGGGATTGATACCCTCACTACACCACTCAGCCCGTTGACTCATGAGCAAGTTACCATCATCTGCATGATGATTTTCAAATACGTAGACGCGACTTGCTTTAGAAGCAGTTCCAAGAATTGGCATAATATCCTGATAGCATTTGTCGCTGTTATCAAACGACAACAACCGATGTTGCACTTCTAAAAGTGCTGTGAGATATTGTTCACGCAATTGTCGGTCTGCTTCAATGCGTTGACATTCTTGCATTTCCAACAGCAACTGTTCATTTTGTTGTTTAAGTTGCTGTTGGAGTTTCTGGATAGTAATTTGATTTTCTACACGTACTAAAACTTCTTCTATTTGAAAGGGTTTAGTAATGTAATCGACAGCGCCAATTTTAAAAGCTTTAACCTTGTCAAAAATATCATTGTAGACACTAATAAAAATTACCGGAATATGACAAGTTATCGTATCTGCTTTCAGTTGTTGGCAAACTTCATATCCATCGATATCTGGCATTTTTATATCAAGCAAAATCAGATCCGGTAAAGCCAATTTTGCGACTTCTAATACCATTGAAGCTGTAATTAAACTCCGGACAGTATAGCCATATTGAGACAAAGTAGCAGATAAAGTTTGTAAATGTTCCCAGCAGTCATCAACTACGAGAATGTTTCCCTTGCTTATTTGTGGTGAATTGCTGCTACTCATAATTGGTTCTTAATTGACGTGGTTTAGAAACGCCACCAAGTTTTTTGTAAGTGATTGAGAACACCTATTGCGATCGCTACCATGAACAAGAGTAAAATAATTCCTCCAGGGATAAAAGTTAGTATACCAAATCCCCTTAATACCCAAATGGCAATTGTAATACCAAGAATGACACCCACAAGCTGGGTTAATCTGCGATTTAATTTAGAAGATGATTGACTCATATCACTGACTATTAACTCAACAACTGAATTATTTTATCCATGAATAAGCAACACTTTTGGCAAATGTATGGCAGGCTTTGATTATTTTAAGTATTTTTGCTTAAAATTTTCCGTGATTAAAATCACTTAAGATTGATAAAAATTTGGCATAATAGCCGGGATAAAAACTATTTCCGGAAACTATATATATTAATTTGGAACTAGAATTGGTCGAATATACTCAATCAATCGAGGTGATTACAACTTTAAACCAGAATTTGTGTAAAAGTCGAGTTAAGGAAAAAAGGAAACTGTAAGCTAGTACTAGCTCACCTTTAACCTTTTTCCAAAAAAGATTGACTTAATTGAGGAGTGAGTGAAGCATTATGTCTGCATCTTATATTTCAGACTCATTTATCACAGGTTTACCAATGACTTGGAGTCAAGACAAGCAACAGAAGATCATACAGGGTGAAATTTTTACACAAATGGGATCACATACGTCATGGGGTGGTTGTGTCACTGCTTGGATGTATTTACCGTTAGTGCGATCGCAAGTCTTTTCACAAATCACAGATTATCCTCGTTGGGTACACTATTTTCCCGATATAACTAAAAGTGAGGTTTTGCAAAAACGAGATGAGGTCAAGCGTCTGTATCAAGCGGCACAAAAAGCTTTCTTATTTTTCACAGCCCATGTGGAAATTTATTTAAGCGTCATAGAAGAATTGGGACAGAGAGTGCAATTTCGTCTAGAGAAAGGTACTTTTAACGACTTTAGCGCTGAATTATACTTACAAGATTATGCCAATGGGACTTTGCTAACCTATACTGTCAAAGCTACTCCTAACATCCCCATCCCGTCTATTTTTATTCAACAAGCAATGAATTTTGAATTGCCTGCAAATATGCGTAAAATGCGACAAGTTATTTGTAATTCTCAGTAATATCAATGGCACAGGCACAAGAAATATTAGACTTTTGGTTTGGCAAATCCGATCAACCCAGTTACGGTAAATCACAAGATTTTTGGTTCAGTAAGAAACCAGAAGTTGATGAAGAATTGCGAACTAGGTTTGTTAAAGATTATCAAAAAGCAGCACAAGGTTACTTAGACGACTGGATGGAATTTCCCGAATCTTGTCTAGCCCTCATTTTGCTGCTAGATCAGTTCCCTCGTAACATGTTTCGTGATACTCCAGAAGCTTTTGCTACTGACTGGGAAGCACTTTCAACAGCTCATCATGCTGTTGCTCAAGGCTACGACAAAAAAATGCTACCTGTACAACGTTTGTTTATTTATTTACCTTTTGAACACAGTGAAAACATAGAGCATCAGCGTCAAGCAGTAAAATTATTTCAACAACTTAGTGATGATCCTGATAGCGCTATTTTTATTGAGTATGCAATTCGTCATATGGAAGTGATTGAACGTTTTGGGCGTTTTCCTCACCGAAATGTAATTTTAGGAAGAACCTCAACCGCAGACGAAAAGGAGTTTTTACAGCAATCTAGTTCATGGTTTTAGCTGAATACGGTTGTGATCAGGAGCATCCCAATTTTTGAAAAAACAAGAGCGATGTTCGCCCTGGGCGGCTACACAAAACGAAGTCCGCCTGCGCGGACAATTCTAGCCTGCGTAAGCAGGCTTTGTCTGTATAGCCCCAGACTTCCAGTCTGCGGGGATTTGAAATATTTGGGATGCTCTCACTCAATTGTTGGCGCTAAGACTCCTCAATTGTTCTCAAACTTTTAACTTGTTTGGTTGTTGTCTGGTACTAGGTTGAGAATCCTGCGCTGCTTCTTGTGAAAACTGCTGAGGAGTTTCCATAGCAGGTTGGGGAGTACCTTTAATTACTCCCCGATAAATCAATGCACCTACAGTTTCCAGCCCAAAACCCCAACCTTTTGGTAAATTATCATCACCATCATTTTGTCCTAAATCTATGTAAATACGCGGCGGTACAAAGTACTTTAAGTCGCTATTAACAACTAAGCTATCTGCTTTTTCCATAATTGCATCGAAAGTACTATCAAACTCTGCATCACTGTCGTACTGCTGTTGTAATTTTGCTTGCACAAATTCTATAAATTCGCGAACGACAGGTATTCTGGGATCATCCTGGGGTTGAGGTTCGGGTTGAGGTTCGGGTTGAGGAGTCGGTTGAGGAGAAGTGTTAGGAGTATTTGCAGATTTCTTGGTAGAAGTGGGGGGATTTGGGGGTACTGGTGCAGGTACTAATATTGGTGGTACGGGTGCAGGTACTGGTTGAGGATTATAAACACCAATACCTAATTGCCTCATAATTAAAGGCTCTATATATCCAAACAGTTTAACTTGTGCTTGCACTATTTTCGGATTGTTCTTGGCATTGCTGCGGGGAAGCAATGTACGGAAAGCACGACGCAGTACTTGAGATAATTTAAAAGGTGGAAAGGGGATGGTATTGGGATCAATATTTTGCCCATGCTTAGAGATTAGTACATCTAAAGGTGGTAAATCTGTTGGTACTAATGGCATTTGAATATTAAAAGCTTTAAATTGCGGATTACCACTTTTGAAACTGAGAATGTTTTCCCGTCTATTATTTTGATGTTCTTGAAGTTTAAGTATCTCTAATGCTTTTGCTTCATCGCCATCCAATAACAAAGTCAAACCTTGTTTGTTAAAAGGATAAACAGGTGTATTCAGACTGATATAGATAAACTCCGCACAATAGGCTGTATTTTCTGGACGGTTAAGAAATTCTAGTGCTTTTGGATCACCAAGGCTAGCAAGGGCGCAATTTTGCAAAAATTCTTTGAGTGTGGAGCGATCGCAAACACGGGTAGGATCACCACCATTAAAATCATTAGCCGCAAATTGCACAAATGGATTAATTAATGCCATCCAACAGATGATACTGTCAGTGTAACCACGAGATTGTTCTGGAGTGACAAACTCAGGAAACACTAAACCTTGAGCAACAGCCACAAAGCCATCGTTACCATACATCCCATTGTGATACATATCAGGTTCGTTGAAGCTAGCGAATGCTCTCTCCCCTGCAAAGTTCTGGGCTGGTACCATCGCGCCAGAGTGGTGTCCCTCATTTTTGATGAAAATCTCCATCAAATCATACTGTTCTTGATCATTGGGAGGCCAGCGCAAATCAATAGCCTTACCATACCTGTCTTTATTGTATTGAAAAGTACAAACTAAAAGTCCGTATTTATCTATAAACTTGAGAACATCTTCGTAGCCAGAGAGTGTGTTACCTTGAGCATCTGACACTTGCGGTTGATCGGAAATACCAATAAATCCTGGAACTTTAATAGTTTCCGTATTCACCAAACTCTCATCATCTACAATTACCATCTTGTAGAATAACCGCTTCATATCCTTAAGTGGTAAGCCTCCTTGATCATCTGGGCCTCTAAAAGCATTGAAATAATTTAAATCTACTTCTTCTGGCGATCGCAACGGCAAGCGATCATTGTTTTCTATTGGAGAATTATTTTCGCTCATAGTTTTATATGTGTAGGAATCTATAGCACTTCTTACTCGATTGCAATACAGTCGGAACCCCACCCCGGCTTTGCTGACGCAAAACCTCCCCTCCCCGCTTGCGGGGAGGGGATTAAGGGGTGGGGTACGTATTGGACACAACCGAGAAGCGCTATATTTAATGGGTGTAAGCAGAACTAACTTATGCATACAAAGCAACTATCTTTTGGTGTAATTTTTACATGCAACCAAAAGATAGTCTCAATTTTTACTTTTTTTTCAGTATTCTGTTTTGAAAAGAGGGATTGGGGATTTGTCCCCCTTGTCCCCCTTGTCTCCTTTGTCTCTCTTGTCCCTTATTTAATCCATCGCCCCGGCTACCCGCAACAGGTGTGCTATATCTTGATAAGCATTAAACTCTGCTAGCATCAAAGCTGTATAGCCGCCTTGATTTTTTAAATTTACGTCTGCACCCGCTTGTAATAATAGTTGCACAGCTTCTGTATAACCCCGTGAAGTTGCCCACATTAAAGCTGTCGCCCCGGCTGAGTCTTGAAAATTGACATCTACACCTTTGGTTAGTAGCTGCTGGATAATGCTGGTGCGATCGCGTTCTGCGGCTTTGATTAAAGGTGTTTTACCGTCATCTGCTGGGATATTGGCATTAGCACCAAACTCTAACAATAACCGTACTATTTCACTGTGTCCTTGGGTGACAGCTAACGTTAGAGGTAGTTCACCAAAGTTTCTCACATTTGCATCAGCCCCATACCGTAGTAGCATTTCGACTATTTGACTGTGTCCCTGTAATGCTGCGACAAGCAACGGTGTATCACCTAGGTTATTTCTGATTTGGACATTTGCACCCCGGCTGAGTAATACTTCCACTACATCGGTATAACCTTCTACAACCGCCAAATGCAAAGCAGTTTCACCATCTTGATCTGAAAAATTTACATCAGCGCCTGCATCCAGTAAACAGGCTGCGATCGCACTATGTCCAGCTGCTACTGCTGCTGATAGTGCTGTGATGCGATCGCGATTTTGCAGTTTCGCATCTGCTCCCGCCGCCAACAATGCTTGTACAATTGGCAAATGTCCCAAATCTGCCGCTAGCATCAACGGGGTTTCACCTTCTTCATCCTGGGCATTAATATCTGCACTGACTGATACAATTGCTTGCACAACAGCAACATGTCCTTGCTTGAGTGCGACTTTCAAAGCAGTATCATCATCGTGATCTTTGATATTGACATCTGCACCCGCAGCCAGTAAGACTTGTACCACTTCCGCATACCCTTTTAGTGCTGCTGCCATCAAAGCCGTACTACCATCTTCATTAGTAACATTGACATCTGCACCTCTGGATACTAAAAGTTCCACAATGTCAATACTTTTGGCATTCGCAGCCAACATCAAAGCTGTTAAACCGTAGCGTTTTCTGCGTAAATTGAGATTAGCTCCAGCATCAATTAGCGATCGCGCAATTTCCGTATAGCCAAAATTAGCAGCAAACATCAACGCCGTTGTACCTTCGCGATCGCTAACATCAGGTGTTGCACCCGTAGCGAGTAGCGCCTGCACTTGCTTAATATCACCAGTTTTTACAGCCTTTAGCAGCAAAGCATCATTGGTCATTGGTCATTAGTCATTGGTCATTAGTCAATAGTCCATCGTCAAGGGTCAAGAGTCAATGGTCATTGGAGTGTGGGGAGTGTGGGGAGTGTAGGGAGAATTATTTAACAAGTCTCTTCGCGATCCCCAATCCCCAATCCCCGATTCCCTAATTAAGGTTATGCTAATTTTTATGAAGATTTAAGAATAGGGGCAAAGGTAACGAATATGGAATTATCACCATCACTAAAATACTGGGCGCAGTTCTTCCACCCAATTATGATGTGGGCGTTATTACTGGTATCTGTATATGCTGCCTATTTAGGGCTGCAAGTACAGCGTACCAGAAATTCCCAAGGTGAACAAAAGAAAGAATTGATTAAAGGCAGATACAACGTCAGACACTACCAAATCGGTTCTATATTACTGGCTTTGATGGTGGCAGGCTCTATTGGTGGGATGGCTGTCACCTACATTAATAATGGTAAGTTGTTCGTGGGACCACATCTACTAGCAGGGTTGGGCATGACTGGTACAATTGCCTTCTCTGCGGCTTTATCTCCCTATATGCAAAAAGGGGCAAATTGGGCCCGTGTCACTCATATTTTGCTGAACTTTACCCTTTTGGGTTTATTTACTTGGCAAGCCATCACAGGTATGCAAATTGTGCAAAAAATTCTGACTAATGCTTAGTTATTAAAGATCTGCTAAAAAAAGTAGAGACGCGTAGCAAGATCCCACAGGATAATTTCACGTCTCTACAATAATTTTGGCTGACTCTCAATTTATTTATTTTTCTTGACATTTGCTGGTAATTCTATACCTAAAGACTGATGGAAATCTTCTTGAACTTTGCGAGTTAAGCGACGGGAAACTTGGCGGATAATTTGATGAAGTACGCGATCGCCTGTAGATCGAACTAAAGATTTGGGTAGTCGCTGAATACACTTAGGAAAGTTGATGTAGACTTTTAAATCCAATTCCCACTCAACTGTTGTTATCTGACTGGAAATAGTGGAAATTGAAGACTCTTGAATTTCTATTAGCTGTAGCGAAGAATTATAGTCTACTTCATAACCAGGAGCTTGATAACCGGGAATCGGAACTGTACGGATACGGTAAACGCGATCTTCAGGAAGAAGCAGTTCTAAACCAACTTTTGGTTCCACTTCATAACCAAAAGATCCAAAGCGACCAATCACTAAAGTATAACCATTTTCCCCCAGTGATTCTACTTTCATCGGTTCGGCACAACGGGAAAACCAACTAGCATGATTATCTAAATATTCAGCAACTGTGTCAGCAGAAGCATACATTTCCATCTTGTCTTGATAACGACCGCAAAACATCGTAGTTGTGTCTACAGATTTCTCGATATGTACGACTTCATTTTCTGCGATCGATGATGCCACAGACAAAACA
The DNA here is from genome assembly GCF_059505505.1 of Pelatocladus sp. Classification (NCBI taxonomy): domain Bacteria; kingdom Bacillati; phylum Cyanobacteriota; class Cyanophyceae; order Nostocales; family Hapalosiphonaceae; genus Pelatocladus; species Pelatocladus sp. Next base: position 40,116 of record NZ_JCACKS010000207.1, read on the forward strand.
ACTTCTGTTGATTCCAAGGACTCAAATGATTCTATAGACTGATATTCTTTGTTTCTTGAAAGCATAAGATTTTTGTATATTTTTTTATTTGTCTCAATTAATATTTCCCGAACCAAGTGCAAGATTTCGTACTGGATATATATTTTGACCGAAAACTTAAAAATAAATCATAAATTTCATCGAATCTCTACAATAGAGACAGAAAGAAGACATACTAGTTTTCCAGGATAACGTATAAGGTCAACGACCCAGGTCTAAAGACACTGAGCTTCTAGCCTAAGACTTAAGACAATAGTTGACCAGACTAAGTACCTTGTGTACTACGTTATTGGCAAGAGTTAAAGACCTACCAGGGGATGCGTAGCTAGTTCCTTGCTCTAGAACTGAAGGATTAAACAGATTTATTGGGTTAAGTCAGTGTCTTTCAGATAGTACCGACCAATAACATTGTCGAGGCTAACATTACTCCCGTAAGGGAAGGCTCCTTGGAGCAAAACCGTTATCGCATTTGGCGCGTGTGTAATAGAGCCGGGCTTGGTTCGGGATATCTCGAACCGCCCACTAATGGGTTCCCTCCAAATTCGGGGTTTTCAGACCCCGAATTTGAGAGGGCGCCCAAATCAGGGGGTTTTAAGCCCGGCTCTATTTCTTCGATTTGCCTCGTTATGCGTACAGAGTGAAAGATTTCAGTTCGTAATTGCCCGCAGATGCGTAGATTGCAATACTACACGGGATTGAGTAACTCCCGTGTAATGGATTAAAGATTAAGGCAATTAAAATTGCCCGTGTCGTTTCCCTCTCAGGGCTTAAGCCACTGAGTTTCCCACATACCGCGAGGTTTTATGAAAGCTTTTGTCGCAGGAGCAACAGGAGAAACAGGTCGTCGCATCGTACAAGAACTGACGGCGCGAAATATTCCGGTTCGCGCTTTGGTGCGCGATGTCGAGAAAGCAAGGAGTATTTTGCCTAGTGAAGAAGTAGAGTTAGTAGAAGGTGATGTGCTAGATCCACAAAGTCTAGTTACTGCTTTGGGAGATAGTACAGTTATTTTATCTGCCACAGGGGCAAAACCTAGCTTTGATCCTACAGGCCCCTATAAAGTAGATTACGAAGGAAATAAAAATTTAGTCGATGCTGCCAAAGCTAAGGGAATAGAACATTTTGTCATAGTTTCCTCTTTGGCTGCATCGAAATTTTTCCATCCTCTAAACTTGTTCTGGCTAATTTTGGTTTGGAAGAAACAAGCTGAGGAATATCTGCAAAAAAGTGGTTTGACTTACACAATTGTCAGACCAGGTGGTCTCAAGAATGAAGATAACACCGATTCCATCATTATGCAAAATGCGGATACTTTGTTTGACGGTAGCATTCCTCGACAAAAAGTTGCTCAAGTTTGCGTAGAAGCCTTATTTGAGCCAGCAGCAGGAAATAAAATAGTAGAGATTGTTGCAAAACCAGAAGCTGCGTCGAAAAGCTTTGGCGAGTTATTTGCAGGTGTGGTTTGAAACAAAATTTCATCGTTATTTGTCATTTGTAAGGTCAATGACCAGTGACCAATGACCAATTTGTGAAGGAGTCGAACTCTGAAAGGCTTGCAATTTAAAGGCGTTGAAAAATTCATTGGGCCACTGGCTGCTTTACTAGTATTTGTGTATTTATTCCAGTGGTATATTATTGGTGATTTGCGATCGCGTCCTGATCCTGTATTCAGTAAAAGACAACCACCTTTAGTCATGAAAGGTGGTGATCCCTATATCCGCGCCTTAATGCGAACTATCTCAGCCAGTGAAGCTAGTGGTAATCGTCCCTACTCGCTTTTGTATGGTGGAGAACATGTTAATGATCTCACTCGCCATCCACAAAAATGTGTGACAATTATTGTCAGTCCCAACAAAGGTAATTGTTCAACAGCAGCCGGGAGATACCAAATTATCAACACAACTTGGTATGCGATCGCACCCAAATATCATCCAAAACCAATGCGAATGATGTTTTGGGTTAATTACAGTTTTGAACCAGAATATCAAGATACAGTTGTGCATAGTTGGTTGAGTGATTCTCAATTTTGGGGAGTGAATATTTCCCGGTTACTACGTCAGGGAAAATTAAATGATGTTTTGCGGCGACTATCTCCCACTTGGACAAGTTTAGGATATGGTATTGAAACTAATTCTGTGAGTCCTCTTTTACCTAAAATTTATCAGAAAATTCTACAGGAAGAATTGAATACTATGAAAGGTTAATGGTTAAGCGTCAAGGCTGAAATACTAACTATGCATTCAAAAAAAGCTTAATATTCTCTACAAAATCCTTTGGCTTTTCAAAATGAATATTATGACTAGCATGACTAACTATTTTTAGATGGCAATGTTGACATATTTCAGCCATTTTTTGATTTATTTCTATAAACTTCTCATCATTTTTACCAACAATTAATAATAAATCACTGGAATTATCTTTGAGTTTTTCCCATAAAGAAGGTTGACAGCCAGTACCCATTAGCCGTAGGGATTTTGCTAATTCAATAGGATTGTTTTGTATTCTTATTTTTAATAAATGTTGAAAATGTGGATGATTTTTGATATTGCCAAAAATTGGCTGTTGATACCAATTTCGTAAAAAGGCAATAAAATCATTTTTTTCAAGACTTCTTTCTAGTTTTCTCGCAATTTGTCCATCCCGCTTCATTCTTTCTTGACGTTCTGCTGCTGTTGCTAAACCAGGAGAAGCAGATTCTAGAATAACTTTGGGAAATCTATGGGGAAAATATAAAGTCAGATATAAAGCTAATCTACCCCCCATAGAATAACCAACTAAAAAGCATTGATGAATTTGTAAATTATCTAATAATTCAATTAAACCTTGAGCAGTATTTGCCATTGTGTAGGAATCTTCACTTCCCAAAACTTTTGTATTTCCATGTCCTGGTAAATCCACTTTCAGACAATAAAAATTATGTTTTAGCAATTGTATTGCTTCATCAAATTCATGGCTATTACCCATAAATCCATGGAGAAAAAGAATTACAGGTTGAGTGCGATCGCCATCTAAAGAATAGTAAAACTGGTAATTTGCTGTTGTCAATTTAATTAAATAAAATAAAATTTTTGGTTAAGAAAAGCTTATCACATAAGATAACTTGATAAAAATCATTAACATGATTACAAATTTGGTTCTTTATATATAAATCGCTAACTAGCTCATCTGTCGTGAAATAGTTAAGATAAAATTTGCTTGATAGAATAGGAGCGTTTGCTTGTCGTTGACCGAGATAATGGACAAAAAATAAAAACAAGCAGTTGAGTGAGGCGTATTTATCTATTTAATTATGTAAAGAATTCGTCGATTGTGCATTATTTCTATCTAACGATAGTTAAGATTTTCTTCGTGAGAGTGCAATCACTACAAAAGCATTCCTAATTGCAATGCTACAGATTTAATTGCGAATTCCAAATTAAATTACAAAGGTGCAAAAAAATGGTAGCAACACCCCAAAAACCAACCTCCGAAGAAATCAACTCTATTAGCTGCTACGGTAAAGCACGATCAACAGTTGAAGGTGCGCCCCTCAGTTCTGATGAACTCCGCAAGATGCACGCTTTCTGGCGTGCAGCCAACTACTTAGCTGTGGGGATGATTTATCTGCGGGATAACCCGTTGCTAAAAGAGCCTCTCAAACCTGAACAGATCAAACACCGCTTGCTGGGACATTGGGGTTCTAGTCCGGGAATCAGTTTTCTTTACACCCACCTTAACCGTGTGATCAAGAAATTTGATCAGGACATGTTATATATCGTAGGGCCTGGTCACGGTGCGCCTGGATTCCTTGGCCCTTGCTACTTAGAGGGTAGCTATTCCAAGTACTTCTCTGACTGTAGCGAAGACGAAGAGGGAATGAAGCGATTTTTCCAGCAATTCTCTTTCCCCGGTGGAGTTGGTAGCCATTGTACTCCTGAAACTCCTGGCTCTATTCACGAAGGGGGCGAACTGGGTTACAGTCTATCTCATGCTCATGGTGCTGCATTTGATAACCCCAACCTGATTGTTGCAGCACTAGTTGGAGACGGAGAAGCCGAAACTGGGCCTTTGGCAACTTCTTGGCATTCCAACAAATTCATCAATCCCATTCGCGACGGTGCAGTATTACCCATTTTGCACCTGAATGGTTACAAGATTAATAATCCTACCATTTTGTCTCGTGTCAGCCACAAAGAGCTAGAAGATTTATTTAAGGGCTATGGCTACACTCCCTATTTTGTGGAAGGATCTGATCCAGAAAGTATGCATCAAGCAATGGCTGCAACTTTAGATCATTGCATCTGTGAAATTCACAAAATTCAGCAGGAAGCTCGTAGTAATGGTGTTCCTACCCGTCCTCGCTGGCCAATGATAGTGATGCGTACTCCCAAAGGTTGGACTGGTCCCCAAGAGGTAGACGGACATAAGGTAGAAGGTTTCTGGCGCGCTCATCAAGTACCGATGGGAGGAATGCATAATAACCCAGAGCATCTGAGACTCTTGGAAGAATGGATGCACAGCTACAAACCCAAAGAACTTTTTGATGCCAATGGTACGCTACTAGCAGAAATCAAAGATACTGCACCCACTGATTCAAAACGTTTGGGTTCAACTCCCTATGCGAATGGTGGTGTGTTACGCCGCTCTTTGAAATTACCTGATTACCGCAAGTATGGCGTTGAGATCGAAAAACCTGGACAAATTCAAGTAGAAAATACCAAACCTCTGGGTGTTTTCTTGCGTGATGTCATGAAGGCCAATATGACCAGTTTTCGGGTATTTGGGCCTGACGAAAACACATCTAACAAGCTGAGTGCGATTTACGAAGCTAGCAAAAAGTTCTGGATTGCAGGGTATTTACCAGAAGATGCTGACGGTGGTGAACTTTCTCCTGATGGTCGCGTCATGGAGATGTTGAGTGAACACACCTTGGAAGGTTGGCTAGAAGGCTATTTACTCACTGGTCGTCATGGTTTTTTCTCCACCTACGAAGCCTTTGCTCATATTATTGATTCAATGGTGGGTCAGCACGCCAAGTGGTTAGAAATTTCCAATCACATTAGCTGGCGAGCAAATGTTTCTTCGCTTAACATCCTGATTACTTCTACGGTTTGGCGACAAGACCACAATGGTTTTACTCACCAAGATCCGGGCTTTTTGGATGTGATACTCAACAAGACTCCAGACGTGGTTCGCATTTATCTTCCGCCTGATGTTAACTCCTTGCTGTCAGTTGCTGATCACTGTCTGCGGAGTGAAAACTATATCAACGTGATTGTATCTGACAAACAACAACATTTGCAGTATCATGACATGGAAACTGCAATCCGTAATTGTACCAAGGGTATAGATATTTGGGAGTGGGCAAGTACAGATGCTGGTGAAGAACCAGATGTAGTACTGGCGTGTGCAGGTGATATTCCCACTTTAGAAGCACTCGCAGCATCGGTGTTGTTGAGGGATAATTTCCCTGACTTGAAAATTCGGTTTGTGAACGTGATTGACTTATTCAAGTTACAACCAGATACAGAACATCCCCACGGTTTGAGCGATCGCGATTTTGATAGTCTATTTACCCTCGATAAACCAGTGATCTTTAACTTCCACGGCTATCCTTGGTTAATTCACCGCCTAGCTTATCGCCGTCACAACCACCACAACATGCACGTGCGTGGTTACAAAGAAAAAGGTAATATCAACACACCATTAGAGCTGGCGATCCAAAATCAAATTGATCGTTTTAGTATTGCGATCGATGTTATTGATCGAATTCCTCAACTCAAAGTCGCAGGCGCTCACGTCAAAGAAATGCTCAAAGATGAGCAAATTTCTTGCCGTAACTACGCCTACGAACACGGTGCTGATAAGCCCGAAATTGTGAATTGGAAGTGGCCGTACTAGAGTAGTCCACCACATTAATAATGTAAGCCGATGCATTCGCAATGTCAGCCGATGCATTCGCAATGTAGGTCGATACATTCGCAATGTCAGCCGATGCATTCGCAATGTAGGTCGATGCATTAACAATGTAAGCTGATACATTAACAATGTAGGTCGATACATTAACAATGTAGGTCGAGGATATAATACCCCATCTTCTATAAGTTGCAAGTTTGGGTTGGGGTTTAAATCCCCATCCCAAACCCCCTATTTCCTCTTCCTCGTTCCCTTTTATTGATTTTGTTTTCTCGCTTGAGCAAATATATTAGCAGCTTCCGGTGAACCTATGTATCGCCAATGCCATGGTTCATAGCCTACACCTTGTGGATTATTTTTATAGAAAGACAACTCAAAGCCAAATTCTTGAGCGTGACGATTTAACCAACGAAAAGCATCAGTGTTTTCAAATTTTAAAGTTATATCTTGTTTGGGAAAGTGGCCATCCGCTAAATCTACAGCATAGCCAGTATGATGTTCACTATAACCAGGTGGTGCGCTAATTTTTGCTGCTTGTTGGACAGAGCCACGGCGCTTTATTTGTTCATCAAATAATTTTTTTTGTTGCTCTATTGTGCGAAAACCTGAGACTGGTATAATCCAGACTTTTTCATCTCTAGCAGCATAAATCATCTTCATAAGTGCTTTCGCAGCCTCTGGAGCTAGGGACTCGAATCGTTGGTATTCTTTAGTAGCATAACTAGCTATAGTCATTAATTGACTTGGATATGCATGTAAATAAGCAAAATGTCCATAGGAGGTGGAGCTAGGAATGCTGGTTGGCAAAGAAAAATTAGAATTTAATTTTTCTACTTCCAAAGGGGTCGTTAATACTGGTTCAGTTGCAACAGAAGGACTTGAATTTTGCTGAGTAGTAACAATAGCAGTGGGAAATTTATGATGAAACCTAGCCGACAATTTAGCAGATGAAATGATCAATAAATAGAGTCCCAAAACTATCACGACTAATGCTACTATAGTCGCAATTAAGAAATAAGTTTTATTCCAATATTTTCTATGCATTCTCAAAAAGGAATTAAAGAGTTAATTTTCTCTGTTCCCCTACAGTAGGGATTATTTCCTATTTATTTTTTATAATTTGATAATGAATTAACCCTATCCTATTTCCTGTTTTTTAACCACATAATCATTTGAGAATCTCAGAAGAGGCTATTCTCCATTGTCCATCTACAAACTGCAAATTGTAGATAACTGCTATGGTGTCAAAACCACTTTGTTCGGGATCAATTCTTCCATTTTTAATAAGTTTGCGCTGTTCAGTAACTTTTACTTTAATTGCTGCTTTATTCCCATCTGCAACAAATTGATCAACTTCTTCAATCCTTTGTAAACCGTATTCATATCTTGCATTATTTCTTTCTAACCAATCAATTGTGCCATCGGAACCAGCAGTACTGGTATATAGTTTTCCTGTGGTGATGACAGCAGCAACTTGACGATTATAAGGAGGAGCAAACATGACTCGTTTAGCTTCTAGCCAATAGTTAACTAGTTTGACAGCTTCTTGTTGTGAGATAGATGTTGATGATAAAACTCGTGCATTTTCTTGAGGAGTTGGGACAGTGGAAACTGAACTTTGCGTATTTTCTTGAGGAGTTGGGATGGGGGAAACTGGGAGTGTCGGTAAGACTTGTGATTGTGGGGATGAATCAGTCGCTGTTGGTAAGGGACTTGTTGGTGGAGTTGATGCTTGCTGAGTTGATTGCGTGGGTTGTTTGAGGGTTAAAAACAAATAACTAATACCAACTATACATAGTCCAACGACAGATCCTAAAATGACTGCTAGTTGCCAATTTTTTCCGCTAGCAGATACTGTATTTATTGTTCCTGGCTGAGAAGACTGAGCAAAAGCGTATACCGGGGGTTGAACTGAATTCGGTATTGATTGATTCCAAGGATCGGGAACCGGAATCAGTGCAACAGCAGGAATTGGAGGTGGGGGTGGAGGTGGAACAGCAGGTGCAAAGGAAAAGTTTAATGCTTGCAAAACAGCTTCAGCTGTATCAAGACGATTTAATGCTTGTACCGCTAGCATTCGATTCAATACAGAAGCAAATTGATCGCTGACCAATTTCCAATTCTCCCATTCCCAACTTTGAGTTTGAGAGTTGAACAAAATTTCAATTTCTTGACCTGTCAGCAGCATGACTATAGTGAGAGATAAAGCATATATATCTTCGCTTTCACCAAGCGGGATCATATTTGTTGCAAGTCTTCTGACTCGATCCAAAATTTTTATTTTCGAGTTTTCTCCTCCCATCTGAGTCAGGATATCTGCAATTACCCCAAAGTTTGTCAATACCGGCAAATTATCATGACTTTGTAACAAGATGTTACTGGGTGAAATATCTCCGTGGGTGATTTGTTGACTGTGCAAATAGCTGAGGACGGGCAAAATTTGATTTAGTAATTCAATAGCTTCGGCTTCGTTAAGAACAGAGCGCGATCGCACCAAGTCTTGATAACTCTGTCCGTCTATATAGTTTTGAACAATAAACAGCCGTTCACTTTCCCAAAAGAAATCTTGAAGTTGTTGAATCTGAGGATTTTTTATACCTTGCAGTTTACTTAACTGTTGCTGAAACTGTTCTCCAACAATTGCAGCTTTGCCAATTTCTGTAGATATGAACTCTCGTAAGACGCAGTTTTCGCTGCATTGAACTTGGTCTTGTGTCAGGTAAGTAACTTCAAATGTTTTTTGCGTAAGTATATGCTTGATTTGATACCGCTTATGTACCAAATCACCCTGTTCACGAACCATAAGGCTGACTGTCTAAATAAAGACCTTGATTAATTATATGACTATTTGATTAGTATCTGAGTATTTTTAAAAAAATGTTAAATTATAATTTTTGTTCAGTATAAAATGATATTAATCTTACTATATTCAGTAGCAATACAATGATTTTTCTTCGTCGCTTAGTAGTCCACTCAGACGGAGTGATAGTTGTTTGTGTCAGAATTTGTAAACATTTAAAAGTAGCTTTTAAGACTAATGAAATTAAGTTTACTCCTCGAACAAACAGGTCAAAGTTGGACTATCACACCTAATAGAGAGTACGTAGTAGGGAGTGGGAAAGAGTGTGATATTTTTTTGCCAAATAATAATGTTATATCGACACATCATCTGAAGTTGAGTTTCAATCAACAGAGTAATACTTGGCACGTTATTGACTTGGGTAGTAGTCACGGTACATTCGTTAATAGTCAGCAGATTAATGATTACCCAATTCAAACACAAACACGAATTGCTATGGCTGGTAGTATTGTCCTAGTTGCAACCCCAGAAGTTTTACCAGGAACAACACAACCTGCTTATACACCCCCACCACGTACTTATAATTCAACTCCACAGCCTGCTTATCCACCTGCATTTCAACAACCAATTGGAGGAAATCCCTCTTATCCATTGCAAATGCTGACTTGGAAAGAGTATGTAGAGCAGCAAGTAAAGCTAAGTTCTAACTTCTTTTTACGCACAGCGACCCGCTTTTCTTTGGTAACTGGCTTTTTTAATTTTATAGGTCGTCTTGGTGAATTGATGCCAGTAATTGGCATTGTGTTACTTGTAATTTTTTGGAGGCAAAGCAAAGCTCAAGAATACAATATTCCTCCTTTAGATTTAGTTGATGCTAAAAAGCTTGATGATATGCTATCAAAGCAAGTAGAAATAGTTCTCAAACCAATGTTGCAATCTAAAGGTTATACAGAAGAACAAATAAAACAAATTCTCACAAGAACTTCCGCAGGTGGCAAAGTTTTTCGACGTTAAGAAAACTAAGTTTATTACTTAAAAATGCTTTCTCCACTTTTAGCACTTCAGCATCTCCAAATCAATACATCAGAAATTTCGGAACTCTGGCAAGCTGCAAAGCTTTCTCTCAAGTTAGGCAGGTTGAATCAATCCCTCACTATTGCTTATAATGCTGTGCAAAAAAATCCTGCCCAACAGCAACTTTATCACCAACACTATATTGAATCTATGAGATTGGGGGCAGAATTTGCTGAGGAGATTGGAGATAATCAGCGATCTGCATATTATTGGGAACAAGTTACGCAACAAGTACCTCAAGATGCTATAGCTTGGCATGGTTTGGGAATTGCCAAAGCAAATTTGCAAGATTACCAAAGTGCAGAGTTCGCCTTGAGTCGAGCATTGCAGCTAGAACCAGGAAATCAAAAAATCAGAATGCATTTAACAGAAGTCCGCCAACTTCTTGGAGTCAGTTAAAAAGTAAAAAGTAAAAAGATAATCCCCATAATTAAATTTATTTTACCTTTTAACTTTTAACTTTTAACTTTTAACTTTTGCCTTGTTTGGTCAGTAATTTTATGGTTACAGCACTCACAAAATGGGAAACCAGTACAGCTCCAGCAGTTGCAATCGAATCCACTGAGACAAGAGCGATCGCAGTTTTCTGGGGAGCCATGATCCCAGCGATTCCTGATTTAATTTCCAAAGAGCAGTTTCGCACCGGGATGACTTATGAAACCGCTCTCAACCAAATCCTGCAAGCACAACAACGCTGGATACAACAACTACACGGTGAAAGCAGATTTACTCTTAGTATACGTATTATTACGACTGGTGACTCAGAACAAGATTTAATCTTTGGTTTAGTCGGTAGAACCGAGGGACAAGCGGAAATAGAGACAATTAGCGCTGCCCGCAACTTCTTTAACAAAATCCGTGATACTTTTCCTAATGGCTATCCCCTAGAATCCTGTCGCACTGAAGAAGAATTGGCAATATTAAGATTACCTTTTTTACCCTCTGATGCAGGTACTTTAGCAGAATTTCGTCGCACTATTAGGCAACTGCAAACTATTACCAGTAAGGATATTCCAGATAAAGTAGGTATTCAGATTAATCCCTGGATTCCCCATCCTGACAACTTTCAAGATCTGTTTCGCGCCCTTTTGTGTCATCCCACCCCAGCAGCAGTAGCCATTAATTTGCAACCGACTCAGTTAACACAACAAGAAGCAACCTATTTAGCAGAACAAGCCCGTTTATACGCCAATATTGCTCAAATTAGCCGGGGAGAAAGTTTTCAAGTACGGTCAATGTCCAGCAACGTGCAGTATCAAGAAAAACTAGTAGAAGCAGAACACGCATCCCAAGCTTGGACAAAGTTGCAAAATAGTTGGCGATCGCCGTTTGAAATGACTATCAGCATGATCACTGAAAGTGCCTTACCACAGTCGATTATTGCTGCATTACAATCTGCGATCAACGGTAAACCAGCCACAGAAAATCAGACTGCTGGAGGTGGAGAAGTAAAAATCAGCCAAACAGAAGCTCAGAAAATAGCTGTACGCCAGAACTGGGTAGACCTCACCCTTTATCGTTGGGGAAACACCTACAATTTAAACCGTCTTCCTTGGTTATTTAGTCCAGAAGAAGTCCACAGTGTCTTTCGCCTACCCATTGCTGATCGGACTGGTGTTTGGGGATTACCCTCTGCTGCTGGTGCTAATGATGCCCGTCGTCCAGAAAAAAGCAGTGAAATTACAGGGGAAATCTCCATCGGGACACTGCATCTGAGTAAAAAACAACTTACCCAGCACTTATTAATTAGCGGTGTTCCCGGTAGTGGAAAAACTAACACTTCCCTCTACTTATTAGAAACATTATGGCGATCGCATCGTATTCCTTGGATGGTGCTGGAACCAGCCAAAACAGAATATCGCGGACTCAAAGCAGTTGATTCCCTCAAAGCAGATTTACTGATTTTTTCCTTGGGAGATGAACGAGTTGCACCATTGCGTTTCAATCCCTTCGAGCTACCCCCGACAATTAATCTCAATAGCCATTTGGGTGCATTGGTAGATTTATTCTCAGTTTCTATGAGTATGTGGGGGCCGCTTCCCAACGTCGTCGAACAATTAATCATAGAACCCATATTCCGCACTTCAAAATGTATTATCTTAATTTTCAAGAATTATTCCTAATAATGGTCAAACCGTTAAGTATTAATATTTAAATTCATTGAGAATTGGTGTTGTTCATTTAACCATTGTTAGTGAGATTTTGGAAATCTACGGATATTACACGATGAAGTGCGGAAAGTCGGATAGAAGCATACAAACGCAAAGGCTTTACGAATCTGGGAGACAACAGTAAATTAAAACCTCCCTGTTTTTCTGATTTAGCTGTGTTGATTTCAGAAATTGTACCGAAACTCGGTTATTCCCAAGAAAGTACCGATGAAATCTTGGCTGCTGTCTCAGTGCGGATTAATAAGTTCCGTCGTGGACCTCTTGGTAAAATGCTGGATACGACAGAATCAGTACCCTTTGACATGTTAATGCAGCATCCTGTGATTTTGGAGATGAGTCAGATTACGAATACTGATGATCGTGCTTTTGTCATGGGGTTGATTCTCAATCGTTGCTATCAGTATTGGACAGCTCGTCGTCACCAAGCAACAGGGGAATTGAAACACCTGCTACTGATTGAAGAAGCACATAACTTATTGGGGAATGTACCAGAATCTGGCAATAAAGAACAAGCGAACCCCAAAGGAAAAGCAGTGAAAAACTTTGCTAATATGCTGGCAGAGGTGCGGGGATTTGGCCAAGGAATAGCCGTAGCTGAACAAAATCCTGATGGTTTAATCCCTGATATTATGGTTAATACCAATATTAAACTTGCCCATCGCGTTGTAGAAGCAAAAAATCGCGAAGCCTTATCGCGTTCTATGCTGCTCACCCCTCAACAAGAAAAATCCTTAGCTTCCTTGGGTGTGGGACAAATGCTGTATTACATCGGTGGTATTCCAGAACCAAGTTTGACCAATGCGCCCAATTTCAAAGATGATGCTGTAAATAGGTTCAATCCTCGCTTGAGCGATGAAGAAATTCATACTTATTTTCAGCCATTTTTATCAAAATACAACTTTATCTATGCGCCACCAAGCGGCTGTCCCACCGAACCCAATTTAGCCGCCTGTATTGAGCAAGGAGCAGACTTAGTACAAACCTTACTAGAAAACCCCCGATACCAGGGCTGGAAAACAGAACTGATTCGGGAGCATCCCAATTTTGCAAAAAGAGGGAGAGAAGGGAAAAAAATTCGCGAT
>NZ_JCACKS010000208.1:0-11045 GCF_059505505.1 Pelatocladus sp.
CAGGAATCACCATGTAATCTCTTGCGCTACATTTTGAAGTGCGGAATGTGGGTTAGTAATATTCTTACTACAAACTCGATACTAAAAATATTTGTACAAGATGTTTAATATATATCCTTAGACAGATAAAATTATTTTTCTGTGTTTTCTAAACACTTCTTTAGGTAGTTTGACTGGTTTGACTAAAAAACTAATATAGTCCTTAGATTGAATGATTAAAAACAGATTAATTAAAGGAGTACATAAATTATGGCTGATGAAGCTTATAAAAAAGGAGCAGATACATCTGACCGCGTTCGCGAAAATAAATACGATCCACATATTGTCCCTGCTGAAACTGCTGCACGTCAAGAAAGAGAAGGAAACTTATTCAAAACAAAACCTACAGAAGAAAGAGAAGCCAGTGCGTCTACAGATGATCAAACTCATCCTGATGAAAGTATACGTACCACAGATGGCTACACTGTAGATAAAGAAGGTTTATTAAATAATTACGCTGTTGAACCAGAAATGTACTACGACGTACCAGGTGATGCGCGTCAAGAAGCAAAAGAAGATACAGCAGAACGTGTTGAAGAATTAACCGAAATTAACGAAGATAAGCAAGGCGAATTAACAATGGAAGCTGACAAGCGGGGTAAAGGTCCTGGTGCAATTTAGTTTTTTTAGTGTTGCTAAGTTGGGAATTTAATTTTCAGGAAGGTAATAGCGATGATTGAGAATTTTCTCACTCATCGCTTTTTATTGGAGTCAAATAGTAAATGGTTGAATTTGGCGATCGCACCAGTGACGCTGATAACGTTCGACAACCAAAGGACGAACAAAAAATTTGGGAGGACAACCATCCTTGACATCGATACGTAAACACGAATATGGTCGGTGTTTTTGGGAACCCTTTCCTGTGCGACCTACAAATAAATGCGATCGCGCTACTAATTTTTGATCTTCTAATAAATCTGTTCCCTCAGTCCGTTGGCGTCGCAAACTGTAACCACTACCACCACAAACAATCCAGTTGATATTACTGTCAGCGTGACCTGTATCGACTGTTTGTAGATGTTCTAAACAGTGAGCGTGACCGTTCAATACCAAATTTACTAAAGGACGATCATCAGCCAGAGAACCAATCTCTGCTGCTACCCCATTGAGTACATCACGCAGGCGATCGCGCACAGCCAAAGTTTGTCCCTGATTCCATTTAGTTGCTTCAGTAACGTAGGGAGGATGATGAAAATAAATTACTCTTCCTCGCACTTCTTTGGTGTACCAAGATTCTATTAATCGCTGCTTTAGCCAATCTAGCTGTTCAGTATCTACTACTGTTTTGTGGTCAGCAGCAAGTTGCTTGTCGATATCAACAACAATTTCTTCTATTTGTGACAATTTTGCTCGCAAATCATCCAGTTGTTCAGCCTCACTAGGATCATTAGGATCTAGTTGGTTTGAAGCTTCCATAATTTCCTGCTTTTGTTGTTCCATCTCAACACGACGCTTTTCCAAAATTTGGCGATCAATTTTTCCTTGTTGTGTTGCTGGCAGTGGTGATGGATCGTTGAATGTATTAGAATCTAAAGCAAAGAAATCTATGCCAGAATAGCGGAAAGTGTAGTAACGATTGGGTAAACGGGTAAAAATTCCCGGTTTATAATGCAGACATCGGCCAGTATCAGTTTTAGCTGTGTAGTGTGTATCTAAATGACGCGCCAAATCTGGTGGGAGCATGAAAGCTTTTAAATAATCCAGAAAGGCTTGTGCATAAGCATCACCTTGTCTGGAACCATGCCAACCAACATCCAAATCCAACTTACTACCGAGAATCTTACGTAAAGGTAATGTAGCTAAAGAGATTAATCCATACACAAGCGGCAAATCATAATAATCGTGATTTCCTGGTACGGGTAAAATGGGAAACTCAAAAATCATCTGGTCGTAAGCAATACCCTGGGGTTGCTCACCTCCACAGATAAACTCCCGGTAAGGTTCAATAAAGTTTTTTTGGTAGTACTCGCTTGACCCTACTAAATAAATCACATCGCCAGTATGTAGCATAAAGCGGCATTCCTGACGATGGGGAAGCATTAATTCTGCAACTTGGCGTTGGGGATTGTATGTATAATGTGACCCGGAACCACTATCACCCACCACTAAAAATGAAAATTCTGGTTCCTCGGCTTGATCGTCATTTAATACTAGCCGAGTTTGATCTATGCTACGTTGCACAACCAACGGATCTTGCCACTTTACCCGTTGGTTCATTTTACGAATTTTATCAGCGATCGCTGGTTCAGATACAAATTTCATAATTATATATATAGTCAATCGTTCAGAGTAAATTGTCCAAAGTCAAATGACAAATGACCAATAACCATTGATCACTAACTTACTTAATTTTGGTTTATTAATAAAAAGGCTAAAAGCCTACCGACTAACAGTAGTATATTGAATACAGACTTTATTTTAAAGGAAAATTTAGATGCGGATTGCTGATGATATTACAGAATTGGTGGGAAGAACTCCTTTAGTTCGGTTAAATAAAATTCCCCAAAATTCGGGAGCAGTAGCTCAGATTGTGGTGAAGTTAGAAAGTATGAATCCAGCTGCATCTGTGAAAGATAGAATTGGGGTGAGTATGGTGGAAGCTGCTTCCGCAGCTGGCTGGATCAAACCAGGAGAAAATGTTTTAGTTGAGCCGACTTCTGGGAATACGGGTATTGCTTTGGCGATGGTGGCAGCTGCTAAGGGCTATGATTTAATTTTGACTATGCCTGACACCATGAGTAAAGAAAGACAAGCTATGCTGAGAGCTTATGGTGCAAAACTGGTGTTAACACCAGGAGTAGAAGGGATGCGGGGTGCGATCGCTCGGGCTGAACAGATAGTGGGACAAACACCTAATGCTCGGATGTTACAGCAATTTCGCAATCCTGCCAATCCCAAGGTGCATCGAGAAACCACAGCCGAAGAAATTTGGCAAGATACTGATGGACAGGTAGATATTGTGGTAGCAGGAGTTGGAACTGGTGGAACAATCACTGGTGTAGCGGAAGTAATCAAACAACGTAAACCAAGTTTTCAAGCGATCGCAGTGGAACCAGCTAACAGTCCTGTATTAACTGGAGGTCTACCTGGCCCGCATAAAATTCAAGGTATCGGTGCTGGATTTGTTCCAGATATTTACCGTTCAGACTTAGTGGATGAAGTGATTCAAGTCACAGATGAGCAATCGATTTCCTATGGTCGTCGTTTAGCAAGAGAAGAAGGCTTATTATCAGGTATTTCTGCTGGTGCAGCTTTGTATGCAGCGATTCAAGTGGCGAAGCGTCCAGAAAATGAAGACAAATTAATTGTGATGATTCAGCCTAGTTTCGGTGAGCGCTATTTGAGTACATCCCTTTTCCAAGAACCACAAGAAACTGAGTGGTTACAGAAAGTGTAATTACTGACAATGAGGAACAAGCTAGAAAGTAAATAAATCTATTGAGATAATAATGCTCATCGTAAAGTAGGGGAAGAGGCGAGCATTGCTTTCCGCTTTCACTACTTTTTTGGTAACTGTGTGGAAGTGCGCGCCGTATATCTATAAGCACTTCTCACCCACCTTGAAACGGTAGTCATAATAATTAAGCGATCGCTCCACCTTTTCCCTTATACTGATATTGTAAGAACGATCGCACACTTCACTTACAAGAAAGGCAGAGGGTCGAGGGCAGAAGGCAGAAGGTTGGGAGTGTCAATTAAAACTTTAGTTCTGGGTCTAAAGCCCAGTCAAAATCAATAATTATACTGAGACTGCTTGCAGCGAGGTATAAAACATCCTTGTTTCAATCCCACTCTTTTAAGGGTGGGTTGCCTTCTGCCTTCTGCCTCCTGCCTTCTGCCTTCTGCCTCCTGCCTTCTGCCTTCTGAATGCGTCCAAGGTATTGGAAGTCAAGTGGTCAAATAATTTGGTTATCGACAATAAATGGACGTAACTGGATTCGAACCAGTGACCTCTACGATGTCAACGTAGCGCTCTAACCAACTGAGCTATACGTCCGCACTTTTGCGAGTATAACATAAATTTTTTACTCAAAGCAAGTTTTGCAGAGAATTTAGGTAATTCCAAAAAATAAATTATCTAAATTTTTTTACTCAAGGCGATTTCTTCCCCCTTGTCCTAAAACTGAGGACTGACGAGATTCGTTACAATAAGAGTATCTATCTTTTGAAATGTTTTTATTTTGATTGCCACAATCCTCTATTTGGGTATCAAGTGATTATGCGCCAAAAAGTCTTAGCCTGGTTAGCTGAGAATGTTCCAAATTCGCGGATTAACCACATTCTCAGGGTAGAACAAATGGCTGTGGAGTTAGCTGAAAACTATAATCTGGATCGAGAAAAAGCTGCCACGGCTGGGCTAATGCATGATTTGGCAAAATATTTTCAACCTCAAAAACTTTTGCAGATGGCAGAGGTTGCAGGGTTAGAAATAGACGAGGTTTTGGTAGCATCACCACATCTGTTACATGCAGATGTGAGTGCGATCGTTGCCAAAGACACTTTTAGTGTACAAGATGAAGAAATATTACAAGCGATCGCCAATCACACTTTGGGTAGACCAGGCATGGGTCAACTCTCTTGTATCGTATTTTTAGCAGATACTCTGGAACCAGGGCGGGGTGACTCTGCTCAATTAGAAGCTTTAAGAAAAACAAGTTTTGAGAATCTCGAACGGGCTGTTTGGCTAACCTGCGATTACACTTTCAAATTTTTGTTAGAAACCCCTAGTCTGATTCATCCGCGGGCGATCGCCACTCGCAATTGGTTTATGCAAAAGTCAAGGACTAAACAGGCAATTCTGTCAACAACTGTATAGACTCTCGTTTTTTTGTTAGTATTCAAAAAAACCAGCTCGTGTACAGTTGCAATTAAATGCTCATTTGTCAGTAGTTGTAAAAATTGTCAAGACACAAAAAAGCAGCTGAGGTTTAATGTCTGATTATTTCCAAGCCAACTTTCCATTCAAATCACTTACTGTTCAAAAAGGTCTAGCAGGATCTACACGGATTGATAGCAACGATAGCAGTGCAAATGTAGTCGCAACCATTGCTGAAGCAGCATCAGACCGGAAAGCAGATGAGATCTTAGTACTCAAAGTAACAGATGTATCTTATCTAGCAGACTACTTTGCATTTATGACTGGCTATTCCAGAGTACAGGTCAGAGCGATCGCTCAAGCAATTGAAGACCAAGTACAACAAGAATGGCAACGATCTCCCCTACGAGTAGAAGGGAAATCTGAAGGAAGTTGGGTAGTGCTAGATTACGGCGATATGATCGTCCATATTATGATGCCAAAAGAGCGTGAATTTTATAATTTAGAAGCATTTTGGGGTCATGCAGAACGTGTCGAGTTTCCAACATCCGACGATGGTGGGGGTAAATCAACATGATCAAGTCTTCAATCTCCAACTGCCCAGTTCCTACTGAGCAACAACCACTCAACGAATATGAAGAGTTAAAATCTTCTTGGTTGTTTAGCGATTGCGCCTTAAACTGGGGTGACTACATCACAAAAATAGCCTGGGTCTGGGGATTATCTTGGCTAGTAGCAGCACCAGTAGCAGCAGCAAGCTTTACTCCACATAAGTATACGATGCAGTTTATTCTCTCTGGTGCTGCGGGAGGAAGTATCGGCGTAGTACTGGCACTGCTACGCTTATACTTAGGCTGGTCTTATGTACGCGATCGCCTTACCAGTCCAATCATTTTTTATGAAGAATCCGGCTGGTACGACGGCCAAACGTGGACAAAACCGCCGGAAATATTAAACCGCGATCGCTTGATTGTTAGCTATGAAATTAAACCAATCATCAAACGGTTACAAATTACCTTTGCTGGCTTGGCTGTGTCCTTCGTTGTTGGTACGATAGTTTGGCACTTAGTTTAAATAGTCGTTTGTCATTGGTCATTGGTAATTTACTTTGGATAGATGACAAAGGACTAATGACTAATGACACATAACAAAATCACCATAGATAACTACCCATGACAATGGGAAAACGAACCCAAGCTGCCACATTAGAAGTTAGATTACTGCGCGAAGGCATCATAGAATCAAAGCATATAGTCCAAGCTGTCGTATGCGACGAACGGGGACGAGTGCTGTCGGTTGCTGGGAATGCTGAAACCGCCACTTTTGTCCGTTCAGCCCTCAAACCATTTCAGGCTCTAGCTGTCACTACCACAGGGACGCTAGAACGTTATAATTTGAGCGATCGCGACTTAGCAATCATCATTAGTTCCCACAAAGGCACGATTCAGCAAGTCAGGCAAGTATTTAATATTCTCTGGCGGGCTGATATTGATCCTTCAGCTTTACAGTGTCCAACTCCAGAAGGCAAGCGTAGTCCCCTAGAATACAATTGCTCTGGTAAACATGCTGGAATGCTAGCCGTATGCCAGCAGTGTAATTGGTCTTTAAACAACTACTTGCAGCGCAAACACCCTGTACAGCAGCTGATTATTACCAAAGTAGCAGAATTGCTAAAAATGCCAGCTGAAGAATTTATCAGTGCTCATGATGACTGCGGCGCCCCCACATATCTTATGCAACTCGCGCAAATGGGGTACTTGTATGCTCAACTAGCTTCTCGCAGTAATTTGGATATGGAGCGGATAGTCCGAGCCATGACTCACCACCCCGCGATGGTAGCAGGAAATGGAGAATTTGACACCGAACTGATGCGTTTAACTCCAGGAGAGCTGATAAGTAAAGCTGGTGCCGAAGGAGTGCAATGTGTTAGTAGACTCGGTGAAGGGATGGGACTGGCAATTAAAGTCATAGATGGAGCCAAGCGAGCAAAATATGCTGCTGCGATTCACTTGCTTCAGCAGATGGGCTGGATTAGTCCTAGTGTTGCCCAAGCCTTATCAGAAAAATTTATGAACCTGGGTAAATACAAGCGTTTAGAAGTAATTGGAGAATTATCTTTTTTGTAGTTGCACATTTTCAAAATATAGTGTTATATTAGGGAAGACGAAGCGACGCGGGATAGAGCAGCCTGGTAGCTCGTCGGGCTCATAACCCGAAGGTCAGTGGTTCAAATCCACTTCCCGCCACCAAATAAGAACCCCTACAATATGTAAAAATTGTAGGGGTTTTAGTTTATCAGAATGGCAGTTGGTACGTCGTGCTGATGGCTATTACGCTCAATTTGCAATTGATGTTGATCTAATTCTAGCCTGCGGGAACGCCTGATGGCGAACGGGAAGCCGCCCTACGGGCGTCTATGTCTGTATAGCCCCAGACTTCCAGTCTGCGGAGATTTTAAACATTTGGGATGCTCCCCTAACAAACAACTATTTACCAATTACCTATGTTGCTGTCTTCCCAAATTTCCAGTTCTAATTCTTGAAGATAATTCAGCCCACTATCAATTTGTTCAGGTGTTCCTTGTAACTCTAGGTCAAACCAACCATCACCCATTGCATTAGCTCCGAGAATAGCAGCAGAGATATTCACTGTGAGACAGTGGTCAGAAACTAAATGAGATATAACAGGTTCCTGACGATAATCTTTGGGAATTCTGACGCGAATTCGTTTACTGGTGAAGGTATTGTGAGAAACCATATTTGAATTCTCCTATTCTACTTTTGATTAATCAGTCATTGATCCTTGGTTATTAGTCATTAGTTTTTTTCTAAAAAATGACAAATAACAAATAACAAATGACTAATGACCCTTTGTTGATTTGATTCCTGTTTTCCGTTCTAAAATTCCCTTCAACACCAAAGTTACAACTGCTAGCAGCGCTAGGATTACAGCAGCTGAATAGGCTGCTTCTGTTTCATACTGTTTGTAAGCATCCTCTACAAATAGAGGTAAACTCTGGGTTTTACCAGCGATGTTTCCAGAGACTACCGAAACCGCGCCGAATTCACCCATTGCTCTGGCGTTGGTCAAAATTAAGCCGTAAAGCAAACCCCAACGGATATTGGGTAGTGTCACACGCCAGAATGTTTGCCATCTGTTTGCACCTAAAGTTTGTGCAGCTTCTTCTTGATCACTTCCTAATTCCTCTAGCACTGGAATTACTTCACGTGCTACAA
This sequence comes from Pelatocladus sp., assembly GCF_059505505.1. Taxonomy (NCBI): domain Bacteria; kingdom Bacillati; phylum Cyanobacteriota; class Cyanophyceae; order Nostocales; family Hapalosiphonaceae; genus Pelatocladus; species Pelatocladus sp. Next base: position 8,092 of record NZ_JCACKS010000208.1, read on the forward strand.
AAGGCATACTGACAAAAGCTGTAGCCAGCAACATCCCAGGAAAAGCAAAAATAATTTTGATTCCATGTTCTTGCAACCAGTCCCCAAACCACCCATTTCGTCCGTAAAGTAGTACAAGCATTAAACCAGCGACGACGGGCGAAATTGAAAAGGGTAGGTCTATGATACTCAAAATTAAAGTGCGACCAGGAAATTTGTGACGAGCGATCGCCCAAGCTGCACACAAACCAAATATGGTATTTACTGGTACAGCGATTAAAGCCAATAATACTGTCAATTTGGCTGCACTCAGAAAATTTGATTCTGTCAGATTAGAAAGAAATGGCCCAGCTCCATTTCTGAATGCTTGGTAAAAAACGTTGACAGCAGGAATATATAGCATCAATGCTAAATATCCCAGCGCCACCCCAATTAGTATGACAGGAACAAAATTCCTTGTTTTGGTTGGCTTTTGTTTATTAGGGTTAGCTTCTGTTGTATGAAAATGAGGTTGTGGAAAAGAGGTTTCTTCATTTTGTGTCATATCTTCTTGCCCAACTTTGTAAGAAATTAATTGCTAGCAATATCAGCAAAGAAATCATTAGTAGCACCACGCCAATTACCGTTGCACCGGAATAGTCATACTGCTCTAAACGTTGGAATATCAATACAGGTGCAATCAAATCTTTAAAGGGAGTGTTGGAAGATATGATCACCGTCGAGCCGTATTCGCCAACAGCACGGGAGAAACCCAAAGCTACACCTGTCAAAATTGTGGGAAATAAGGGTGGTAAAATCACTTTCCAGAAAGTCTGCCATTGGGATGCACCCAAAGACCAAGCAGCTTCTTCGATTTCTTTCTCCATTTCCTGAAGTACAGGTTGCACAGTTCGTACTATAAAAGGCAGGGAGATAAAAATCATCGCCACTGCTACACCCAAACTAGTAAAAGAAATCTTGATCCCAAAGGGGACAAACAGCGAACCAATCCAACCATTATCACTGTAGACTGTAGCTAGTGTTAAACCTGCTACTGCCGTTGGCAATGCAAAGGGTAAATCCACGGTGGCATCAATAAATCTTTTGCCTGGAAAATCATAACGAACTAAGACCCAAGCAATTAAAGTACCAAAAACACCATTGAGCAAAGCTGTCAGCAAAGCTGTTAAAAAAGTTACAGTATAAGCTGACAAGGCAATGGGACTAGTAGCAATTTGCCAAAACTCAGCCGGAGATTTAGTCGCTGCTTTCAAAAACATGGCAGCGATCGGGATAATTAACATCACTGTTAGATATCCCAAGGTAATTCGCCATGTCCAAGGAAGATGGAAAAATTGATCCAAAAACTTCTTCCATTCTGGAGTCTTATTTCTAGCTTTTTGTTGAGGTGGTGATGAAGGAGAGGATACGGTCATGGGGATTGGGGATTCTTCAGAGGAGACGCACTCGCGTTCGGGGATTGGGGAAAGGGGACAAGGAGGACATAGGGACTTATCAGTTATCAGTTATCAAATTAAACTGTTAACTGATTCATGCCCCATGCTCCTTGACTAACGCTTGATATTGGATTGAATTTGGTCAAAAACTGCTCCATCTGCAAAAAATTTCTTTTGCACTTGGGCCCATCCACCGTAGTCTTGAACATTTCCCAGATTATTGACTTTTGTATATTTATCGGCAAGCGCTTTGAGTTCTTTGTTTTGGGCTACTGCTTCGTCTAGAGGTCGGAATCCCAATTTTGCAAATTCTTGTTGTGCTTCTGGAGTGAAGAGATATTCAACAAAAGCTTCTGCTACTTCACGAGTACCGTGCTTATCAACGTTCTTATCTACTACTGCTATTGGGTTGTCGATGGAGATATTCACATCTGGAACCACATAATCAATTTTTTGACCCTTCTGTTGTGCCAGAATTACTTCGTTTTCGTAGTTGATTAAGGCATCTCCTTGACCTTGTTTGACAAAAGCATCAGTAGCTTCACGGGCATCTTTTGTTAATATTGGTACATTGCTGTAGATTTTGGTAACAAAATCGAGGGCTTTTTCTTCTCCTGCACCTGTTTTAATGGCTGAGTTCCACAGGGCGAGAAAATTCCAACGGGCAATACCCGATGTTTTAGGATCAGCAGTAATGACTTTAATATCACCTTTCTCCAAGTCTGCCCAAGTTTTGATATTCTTGGGATTACCTGAGCGAGTGATGAGGGCAGCAACAGTCTTAGAGGCGATCGCATTATTTGGGACTTCTTTTTCCCATCCAGGTTCAATCAGTCCGGCTTTCTCAATTTTTTGAGTGTCTAAACCAAGCGCCAGGTGAACTACATCTGCTTCCAAACCATCGATCACTGCACGAGTTTGGGAACCAGAACCGCCATAGCTTTGCCTAAAGGTAACGTTTTGGTTATGCTCTTGCTTCCATTTTTCTACGAACTTAGGAATAATAACATCGTGAGCAGCTTTGGTAACGGCAAAGGAAACGAGAGTTACTTCGACATCTTGCTTGTTGTTGGCGGCTGAAACAGGACTAGCTGTTGTGGAGTTACCAGCAGTATTGTTGCCATTACTGCCAGCAGAACAGGATGCGATCGCCACACTTAGACTCACCCCAACCAAAGCAAGTGATAGAAAACCTTTAATTGATTTAACTCTCACCCCACCAATGATTTTTAATAAGGTTTGTCTTGATTTTGTCATAACACGCTGCCACGAATTCATTCGATTTACCCCGTTTACATAAAATCTACTATTAGTCGGTCGGCTTATAGTAATTTTGGCTATTTGTGAGTAATATTACATGCGTGCTGCTCAAAAATCAAGAGATTAACTACGCATTATTGGTGGGGAAGGGGATTGGGGTTGGGGATTGGGGTTTTAAATTAGAATCTTCGAGTTCACGACGAGAAATTTCTGGGTTGAAACTGGAATCTTCGAGTTCACGACGAGAAATTTCTGGGTTGAAACTGGAATCTTCGAGTT
>NZ_JCACKS010000208.1:11145-116774 GCF_059505505.1 Pelatocladus sp.
GGTTGAAACTGGAATCTTCGAGTTCACGACGAGAAATTTCTAGGTTGAAACTGGAATCTTCGAGTTCACGACGAGAAATTTCTAGGTTGAAACTGGAATCTTCGAGTAAGCGAGTTCAAAAAACCCGCCTGCGATTTCAATCGCAGTCTCATTTGCATTGTCCACAAAAAAACGGCTACGTGGAAGACCCTCATTCTTGTAATTGTTGTACTAAAAGTTCTTCCAAAATATCCAATAAACTATCAACATCCTGACCAATTTGTTGAAAACAATCTGGTGGTGCTGGTTGTGGTTCAAAATGAATCAGCTTGATTTGCTCTTTACCTACACCAACCATTACAACTTCAACTTCTGGTTGATAATGTTCTATGATTCCAAGAACTTCCTGAAGCCTATTCTCAACATTATCATTTAATTTTTCTATGGCTGCTTTCGGACAATAAACAAAATGCGGTTGAGGTTGCAAATCAATACCGATAGTACCCTGAGTGTCACCATTTTCTAACCACAAACCCCAAGCTAGCGCGCCTAATTCTTGCTGATGTGCTTTCACAAATTGATCTAATTGGCGACGCCATTTGTTATCAGGTGATTCTGGTTGGGTAGTACCGAAGATCATATCAATTCTGGATTTTGGATTCTCACAAAATATAATCTCACCCATAGACGCAAAAGTGCAAATTTTAAAAAACCCGCCTGCGATTTCAATCGCAGTCTCATAGCTCAAGTCTGCTTAAGCAGACTAACTGATTTATATTCATCCCAGCATTGAATCGAAGATTACAGTGTGGGGCTTCTGCCCGTTTAAGCTAAACTCTAAATTGTAAACCAATACTCGGCATAAGCTTATGAATATCTCGTCAGCGCGGCAATATTTTTACCAGGAAATTCAGCAGCCTGATGAGTATATAGACTTAGCAAGAACAGCTTTATATATTGCTCAAGAAGAATACCCTAACCTAGATCCAGAAGAATATATCAATAGTTTGGATACAATGGCAGCAGAATTAGAAGAACGCCTCTCAGCAGAACGTTATCCTTTACGAATTATCCAAACTATTAATCAATATCTCTATAACGATTTAGGATTTGCGGGAAATAAACAAGAATATTATGACCCCCGTAATAGCTATTTAAATGATGTGATCGATCGCCGTCTGGGAATTCCGATTACATTGGCGCTAATATATCTAGAAATTGCCCGACGCATTGATTTTCCCATGATAGGTATAGGAATGCCGGGACATTTCCTCATTCGTCCTAACATTTCTGATATTGAAATTTTTGTTGATACCTTCAACAACGGTGAGGTTTTATTTCCCCAAGATTGTCAAGAAAAATTGACTCAAATATATCAGCATCCCGTGACTCTGCAACCAGAATTTTTAGCAGCAGTGACAAATAAACAAATTTTGGCAAGGATGTTGACAAATCTCAAATATATATATTTGAACAAACAGGAACTAGAAAAAGCCTTAGCAGCAGTAGAGAGGATATTATTATTATTTCCTGGTTTTGCGTTAGAGTTACGCGATCGCGGTCTTTTATGTTATCAACTCGGTCGCTTTTCCCAAGCAGCCAACGACTTAGAAACCTATCTAGTCAAAACCCCAGAAGCCCAAGATGCATACATGATTCGGCGATTGTTAACTCAGCTTGGAAGAGGATAATCATCGGATTTTGGATTTTAGATTACTCTTTGAGAAGCCGCTATCGCGTCTATGGATTTTAGATTATTTTGTCTCTCGTGTCTCCCTTGTCCCCCGATCCCCGAACGCGAGTGCGTCTCCTCTGGAGAATCCCCGATCTCCAATCCCTTATCCCCGATCTCCAATCCCTTATCCCCGATCCCCAATCCCCGATCCCCTATCCCCCAATACGGTTCGGATAAGACAAATCGATTGGCATTTAAACCCTGTAGAGACGTTGCACTGCAACGTCTCTACATTCCCAAATCATGCGAAAAATCCTTAACCGAACCGTATTGCCCTATCCCCTATCCCCTCAGCTACAAGTTTAAGTCGGCGTAACTGAGCTTGCATATCTTGTTTTGTCAAGGTTTCGGCGAAGGTTTTAAAACCCCAACTAACTAGGGGATTAGGTATCTCAAATTCAAAGCGGTTAATAAGGCGTGTTCCTTTTGCTTGTGGTTGACATTCCCAGCGATCGCGTCCTTTGAAAAAACCCTCGAACCCCCAAACAATCAAACCTGGTTGTCTTTCAATCACAACACTATTTAAAGTCGGTTTGATCCCAGGTATTTGAATCACAAATCGACTGCGACTACCAACATCAGTACTCCATTCGCCTACAGGTTCGCAACGCAATGCAGGATTGAGCCAACGGTGCATTAAAATGCGATCGCTAATACAGCGTTCAACTACTGCTGCTGAAGTATTAATATCTATCGATTGTTCAAAAACTTCCATTGCAGATATTTCACTCTATTTTTAATTATATCTGCACTCACATTAACGCAAAATCAGAAAGTAAGAATTGTGGAAATATGCGTCGGAAAAACAACTAATAACCATATAGCTATTAATATTTCAGAAAAATTTAATTTCCATGATCCAATTACTATACTATGTATTTGTCAATACAAGTCAACTACTAAGAGATATATATTTTAGTTTGCTTTTTTAAATTAAAAAAAATAAAAATTCTGAAATAACGGTTGAGATCAATTACCTGTAAAATTGACTAATTAAATTCAAATGTAAAACACTACGAAGTTGCTGGAATGTAGAATTGTCAAGGGCAATTTACTCCAAGAGCATCTACAGTGTTTTCTGGAACAAACTTACTTTAATACCGGAAAACCATGAATATAACTTGGCAAAATATAACCCAAGTAATGAGAACTGGTTTGTGTGTTAGGGTGGAAACATTTTTAGCACAATCACCTACATTCCCATCACAACAAGACGCAGGATTCAATTCTTATGTGCAGAACTCTTTCCAACAAATAGTTGCATTTCTACCCCGTTTACTGGGAGCAGTAGCAATTTTGTTGATTGGTTGGTTGATTGCTGCTGGGGTTGCTGCTCTGACGCGAGGAATCCTCAACCGCACACAAATTGATAATCGCATTGCTGCTGGCGTAATTGGACGTGAAGACAGTCGCCAACTTCCCCAAGTAGAAAAATTGATTTCTAACTTGGTGTTTTGGGGCATTTTACTGCTAACATTAGTTGCTGTTTTAGACACACTGGAGTTAAGGGTTGCTTCCCAACCGCTTAATACTTTCCTCAGTCAGATTGGTGACTTTTTACCCAGATTCGTAGGGGCGCTGATTTTTGCAGGAGTTGCTTGGTTAGTAGCAACTGTTGTTAAACTCATCACAATTCGAGGATTACGGGCGTTAAGAATAGACGAACGCTTAAACGCACCAGAAGATAATGCTACTGCTCAAAATCAATTACCTCTGAGTGATACCATTGGTAATGCTCTGTATTGGTTCATCTTTTTACTATTTCTGATTCCAATACTAGATACTCTGGGGTTACAACGAGCGCTACTACCAGTAGAAGCACTGGTGACAGAGATTTTGGCGATTTTACCGAATATTCTCGGTGCAATCATCATTGCTGCTGTTGGTTGGTTTCTCGCGACTGTTGTACAACGGATTGTCACGAATTTACTAGCAGCAACAGGAATCGACAATTTAGGAACTCAATTAGGATTATCCCGTGCTGCGGGAACTCAACCTCTTTCCAGAATTATTGGCACAATTGTCTATATTCTGATTTTGATTCCTGTAGCGATCGCCGCATTGAATACTCTGCAAATAGAAGCGATTTCCGTACCAGCGATCGCCATGTTGCAGCAAATTCTCAATGCACTTCCCGCAATCTTTACAGCGATCGCCATTCTCATTCTTGCCTATTTCTTGGGACGGTTTGTGGCAGATTTAGTCACTAACATTTTGACCAGTATAGGTTTTAACAATATTTTGTCTGTCTTAGGTCTATCAACACCCACAAGACAAATTGTCATTCCCCAAGAAGAACCTACAGCACCAACTCCCATCAGCCGCACACCTTCGGAAATCGCGGGGATTATTGTATTAGTTGGTATCATGCTGTTTGCAACTGTAGCAGCAGTGAATATCCTCAATATCCCTGCCCTGACAGCACTAGTAACTGGTATTGTCGTTGTACTGGGGCGGATTTTGGCTGGAGTAATTATCTTTGCGATTGGTTTATACCTAGCGAATCTTGCTTTTAGCATTATTACCAGTTCCGGTAATCCCCAAGCCAGGATTTTAGGTCAAATCACGCGGATTGCTATCATTGCGCTAGTCTCTGCTATGGCGCTGCAACAAATCGGTGTAGCACCCGATATTGTTAATCTTGCTTTTGGCTTGCTACTCGGTGCGATCGCAGTGGCGATCGCTCTTGCTTTTGGTTTAGGAACTCGCGATATAGCCAGAGAACAAGTCCAACAATGGCTAGAATCTTTCAAAAATAGAGGCTAATTCAACTTGCAAGGGAAGCATCCCAAATGTTTAAAATCTCCGCAGAGTGTAATACTGCTCGGATAAGACAAATAGATTGACATTTAAACTCACCAGAGACCGTAAATTTACGGTCTCTTCATGTTCAAAAGTATGACGAAAATCCTTGTAATAACGAAAATAATATAAATCACTAAAATCACTATTATGAATCAAATCAATCAAGTTGCGATTGTTGGCGCAACTCATGGAAACGAATTTACAGGGGGATATCTACTCAAAAAATTTGAGCAATTTCCCCATTTGATTCGGCGAACTAGCTTTGAAACTCAAACTTTACTAGCAAACCCCGAAGCTTTCAAACTAGGTAAGCGTTATATTGACAAAGACTTGAATCGTTGTTTCCTCAGCCAAGACTTACAAAACTCGACACTTTCGAGTTATGAAGATATTCGAGCAAAAGCTATCAATAAAATACTAGGGCCAAAAGATAATCCCCAAGTAGATGTAATTTTAGATTTGCACAGTACAACAGCAAACATGGGGTTGAGCATCATCATAGGTAACAAAAATCCCTTTTGTCTACAATTGTCTGCTTATCTGAGCGCAATCAATCCTCTAGTCAAAGTTTGTTTATCATCAACTAATCAAGCAAGTTCTTTACTGAAATCCCTGTGTCAGTGTGGTTTTGTGATTGAAGTTGGGCCTATAGCTCAGGGTGTTTTAAATGCAGATTTATTTCTCAAAACAGAGAGTCTGATTTACACAATTTTGGATTATTTAGAAGCATATAACCAAAATCTAATTCCCGAAACTTATGACGAACTTACACTTTATCAAGATATCGGAACTATAGACTATCCCAGAAATAATTTCGGAGAAATTCAGGCGATGATCCATCCCCAGCTTCAATTTCGAGATTATGAACCTCTTCATCCTGGCGATCCAATATTTCTCAGCTTTGATGGTCAAGAAATTACTTATAAAGGAGACTCAATAATCTATCCAATTTTTATTAATGAAGCTGCTTACTATGAAAAAGGAATTGCTATGCGTTTAACTAAAAAGCAGGAACTAATTAACATTTCTACCTTAACAAGCCATGATTAGCGCTGACATCTTGCAGCATTATCAATTAGCCGTACTACCAGCCTTTGACAGAAATATCTAATACCAATTAAATATGAAGTTACACATTATTTTAACCCCTCCCAACCTCCCCTTGGTAAGGGGAGGTGCCGAAGGCGGTGGGGTTCTTTTTATGCATCTTCATATGGAAATGGTATTAGTACTGCAATATCAATTAATATCTGTAGAATCTAGCTTATTTTCATCTTGTTCTTGAACAGCTATGTAAATATTGATCAAAGTGGCACAAATGAAAAAGAAAAAGGCTAACCAAAATCCAAAGCTGTAATTCACAAGAATTAAACCTTGTCCTTGTTTGAGAATTTCATTATCAATTTTAGATTTAACGATTAGTAATAAAATAAAACCTGCGGCTCCACACCCTGCTGGGATCACAGCACTTTTTTTAGCTTTGAGAAAGCTAGTACCTAAACCAATAGCCCCGGAAAGAAAAGCCAGTGCAGCTAAAGGTTCACCAGGTATTTTTTCTTTTTTTGCTGGTTCTCCAAAAATACTTGGTGATTGAATTTCTTTGCCAGTTGCGAGTTCAACTCCATTTAAAGTAACTAGTGGTTCTTGACGACAAGAAAGAGTAATAAAAGGTAAGAAAAAGCAAATTAATGTTAAAGAAAAGAGTGCAGGTGAAATCTTTTTAGTAGGATTATTCATGCTTTTCGCACTTAAGTAATTATTTAAGTATAAGCATAAGACCTATGCAGGTGTCACATACAATTCTCATGTTTTGTTTGTAGTGTAGACGCTCCTATGAGCGTCTACACTACAAACTAGTACAGCACGGCGTAAATAAAGCAACCATTTAAAATAGTCGAAAAGCTAATAAACTAAGCATTTTTTCTTTTTACTTTTGCCTTTTTACTTTTGCCTTATTATACTAAGTATTGTTTCCTTCACAAAAAGACATAATTAGGTAAAATTAGGTAAAGCAATTTATGCAGTTGTAAAACAAAGGCGTCAGCAATCTCATGCAGCTGAAATTCAGTGCATCTCGACTTCCCTTAACTCCTCTACTGTTAATCGCACCCTTCTTTTTATGGGGAACGGCGATGGTGGCGATGAAAGGAGTAATTTCCCACACAACACCACTGTTTATGGCGGGGGTGCGGATAGTCCCAGCAGGGGTGCTGATTTTAATAGCAGCCGCTTTTATGGGGAGATCCCAACCCAAAACCTGGACTGCTTGGCTGTGGATTGCTTTATTCGCCTTGGTGGATGGGGCCTTATTTCAAGGCTTTTTGGCTGAGGGATTAGTCAGAACTAGTGCTGGGTTGGGATCAGTGATGATCGACTCGCAACCATTAGCAGTTGCTTTAATGTCTTCGTGGCTATTTCAGGAAAGAATTGGTTTGTGGGGATGGTTAGGACTTTTATTAGGTGTGATGGGGATCAGTTTAATTGGCTTACCTGATCAGCTGATTTTAGGTATTTTGTCTGACAACACTCCCGAATTTTTGCTTTCTCCGACTCTCCCACTTTTAAATTCTCTGTTTGCTAGTGGCGAATGGTTAATGCTGTTAGCAGCGTTGAGTATGGCGGTGGGTACAGTGATGATCCGCTTTGTTAGCCGTCATACTGATCCCGTCACTGCTACAGGATGGCATATGGTTATAGGTGGTTTACCATTGTGGGCGATTTCATCGTTTACAGAATCCCAACAATGGCAGAATCTTGTACCCTCAGACTGGGCAGCTTTAGGATATGCTACGGTATTTGGCAGCGCGATCGCCTATGCATTGTTTTTCTATTTTGCTTCTAGCGGTAATCTTACTAGTCTCAGTTCTCTGACTTTTCTCACGCCTGTATTTGCCTTATTATTTGGCAATCTATTACTGCAAGAAATCCTCAGTCCCTTACAGTGGATAGGAGTTGGTTTGACTTTAGTTAGTATTTACCTGATTAATCAACGCGATGTGTTAGCTGCTGTAGAGGGGATTGGGGAAGGGGGGGTTTCCTCTGGGGATAAGGAGGATCGGGGACAAGGAGGACAAGAAGAATTGTTAGCAACTAACCAGCAACCAGCAACCAGCAACAAGCACTAAGCACTAAATTACTTTTCTGGTGCTTCTGATTGCAGAATTGCTTGACAGTATTCGATGATAATTGTGAGGCGATCGCTAATGGTTTTGAGTCGATCAGCAGCAGTAGCAGCTTGTCGCGCACCTTGAAAAAACATGATGTCAATTTCCAATAGTCGCAGTTGCTTACTCATCTCTGTCCTATAGGATAATTCTCGTGTTTTTTCCTCTGCTAAAGGTAAAATCTGTTGCTGAAAAAATTGTTGTAAAGACAAAAGATGCTGTCGCAGTTGCTGTGCATCTGTTTGGTGAGTTGCTGTTTGTGAGCGGAGTTGCTCTAATAGTACTACGAAGGTGTGATATCTCTCTTGATTGACGGACATTCAGTGCTAATTAAGATACTATTAATGTCAAGTAATTTTTCCTATACAATATTCTTTTCTAAACATTTGGTCTAGTGATGGACTCCAAAATATTAAATTTGGAGTCTGATTTGGCATCATTTGACTCTGATGACTATTATGCTTGACACCTAATACAGGATAATTTGCCACAAGCTTTTTGTTTGAGCAGTCATCTTGCGATCCCTTTTTCCTCCGCCGTGTCAGCAGCAATATAGTTTTTCGATGACATTTTCGTTAACTGTGTTCACTCCTGCCTCTAACCACCGAATTATCTCCAGCCCCGCTATATTTTATGATGAGCAGCACAATTGTCAACCACCCTATTGATATAACTCTTCCAGAATGGCTAGAAAGTTGTTTACGTACTCCGCCGACAGACAGTGCCGCAACGGAAGAAGACCGAAGATACTATGATACAAGTTTGATTTGTCGAGCCTTTGAGTTTGCTTATCAGTTGCATCACGGTCAGTACCGCAAATCAGGAGAACCATATATCTGTCATCCAATTGCTGTAGCTGGAATGCTGCGTGATTTAGGTGGTAGTGCAGCTATGATAGCAGCTGGATTTCTTCATGATGTAGTTGAAGATACAGATGTTACAATTGAAGATATAGAACAGCGTTTTGGCTCAGAAGTTAGATGCTTAGTTGAAGGTGTTACCAAGCTTTCTAAAATTAATTTCAAAAGCAAAACTGAAAGTCAAGCCGAAAATTTTCGGCGAATGTTTTTGGCTATGGCCCAAGATATCCGCGTGATTGTGGTGAAGTTGGCAGATCGCTTACACAACATGCGAACATTAGAATATATGCCAGAAGAAAAACGCCGTCGCACCGCTACAGAAACGCGAGAAATATTTGCTCCCTTAGCAAATCGCTTAGGAATTTGGCGTTTTAAATGGGAATTAGAAGATTTAACATTTAAGTATTTAGAACCGGAATCTTTTCGACAAATTCAACAGCTTGTTTCGGAAAAACGCACAGCGCGAGAAGAGAGATTGACAAATATTTCCGAAACATTGCGATCGCGACTTGCAGAAGCGGGAATTCGCTGTCTTGATATTAATGGACGTCCCAAGCATCTTTATAGTATTTACCAAAAGATGCAACGGCAAAATAAAGAATTTAACGAAATTTATGATTTAGCAGCACTGCGAATTATTGTCCAGACAAATGACGAATGTTATCGTGCTTTAGCAGTAGTTCACGATGTTTTTCGTCCAATCCCTGGTAGATTTAAAGATTATATTGGATTGCCCAAGCCTAACCGTTATCAGTCATTGCATACTGGCGTTATAGGGCCTTGGGGACGACCTTTAGAAGTGCAAATTCGGACATTAGAAATGCACCGTGTAGCAGAATATGGTATTGCTGCTCACTGGAAATATAAAGAAACTGGTGGTTCTAATAGTAATCTAACTGCATCGGATGAAAAATTTACGTGGTTGCGGCAGTTATTAGAATGGCAAAGTGATTTAAAAGATGCTCAAGAATATTTAGAAAACATCAAAGATAATCTATTTGAAGAAGATATTTATGTATTTACTCCCAAAGGAGATTTAATTGCTTTAAAACCAGGCTCTACAACAGTAGATTTTGCTTATCGCATCCACACCGAAGTAGGAAATCGCTGTACAGGAGTGCGGGTAAATGGTAGAATGGTGCCACTTTCGACGCGCTTACAAAATGGGGATATCGTCGAAATTATTACTCACAAAAACGGTCATCCTAGTTTAGATTGGTTGAACTTTATTCGGACAAGTGCAGCCAAAAACCGGATTAAACAATGGTACAAGCGATCGCGCCGGGAAGAGAATCTTGCTCGTGGTCGAGAATTATTAGAAAAAGAACTTGGGAGAACAGGTTTTGATAATCTCTTGAAGTCCGAACCAATGCAGACGGTAGCAGAAAAATGTAATTACCACTCCACAGAAGATTTACTCGCAGCTTTGGGTTATGGAGAAATCACACTCAACTTAGTACTTAACCGTTGGCGAGAAATAGTCAAAGCACAGCAGCCTGTTGCTAGCGAGCCAGATCATACCACAAACCTACCCACCACAGCCAAGGCCGCCGCCTTGTTACGAGAGGCAACTTTCACAACTTCCCGCGCTAGTGATTCTCCTATCGTCGGCGTCGAGGGATTATTATATCACTTAGCTGGATGTTGTACCCCCATTCCCGGCGAAGCAATTATTGGTGTAGTGACACGGGGTAGAGGAATTTCCATCCATCGCCAAGGTTGTCACAACTTGGAAAAAGCAGAGTGCGATCGCTTAGTACCAGTCAGTTGGAACCAAGCATTAGAACATACTAGTCGTCCTCAGACTTACGCGGTTAACTTGCAAATTGAAGCGCTAGACCGAGTCGGAGTCTTAAAAGATATTTTGTCACGCTTGAGCGACCAAGGAATCAACGTCCGCCATGCAAATGTCAAAACATCATTTGGTCAACCAGCGTTGATTGATTTGGGGATCGAAATTTGCGATCGCTCTCAATTAGAACAGATATTTACTCAAATAAAAAAAATGAGTGATATTCTTAATATCCGTCGTCTTGGCCAAATTGACGAATGATTAATCATTTACAAGGGTGCGTTTACAGTTATTAGTTAACAGTTAACAGTTATCAGATTTTTAAAATCAACTCCTCTTTCCTCTTGATTTTTCTAGCATTCCTAAATCATTTGTAAACAATCAGCTCCCCGACTTCTTAAATAAATCGGGGAGCTGATTCTCTCAATATTCACAACTCCTCCATGGACTGCTATATAATAGCCTCAAACATAAACTTATGAAGTTAAACTTATAACCCAAATCCAGCAACCACCATTAAGTAAAGCTGTGATAATTGCACCAATAATAACCCCCTTCATTGATGCAAACTTTTCTTGTCTTTTCAGTCGCAAAAGCACAGGAATAATATATACAACTTGAGTGATACCAATCCCAAAAAAATAGAATATAAATATTATCTGAAAAAATCTGATGTTATATTGAGAAGCTAGTCTTAACTCTATATAAGCAAGAATACTCAAAATCAAAGTTGCAATAATATGCATTCCCAAGACTAGGAAAATTCCGCCGATCACATAAGAAAATTCGTTTCTTCTCGACATGCAGCTTCCTTAATTGCCAAAATTAAATCTTTTATTATTAACCAAATCATACCCCGTACTACCTTCGCGATAAAACATATTAAAAGTATCAAAAGGAATTATTCTTCCATCTGGGTGTACAATATGAATGCACGATCGCTTTACAGAACGCACGTCAAAATTATAGGGATCAAGAAACTGGACAATCATCACCCGAAAAATATTGGCGTAGGTAATTCCTTCTGGAACAGGCAACATTGGCAAACAACACAAAAGCTGCTTTAATGATGTAGCCGCAGAACTGGGTGAATGACTAGTGGAAAATAACTCAAAAATGTGGCGTTTTAGTTCTGGATTTTGTTCGTAAAGTACACTATTGGGCATAACTTCCACAAACTTTTCAGGATTAATTAACCCAGTCAGGGGTATAACTTTACCATTAACTTTGAGTGCATAAGCCATTGCCAAACAATCGGGATGGCAAGGAACAGGTAAAATATCTTCTGGTTGAAAATAAGGACTTTGTTGTAAAATTGACCTGCGTACTTCGGTGAGAGTGTACCTGTCTCGCTTGGGATCAAAGCCTTGCAAACGTCCAGCTGCTTGGATTGGTTGAAACGTTACGCCGCGTACACAAGGCTGTTGCAAAGCATACTCAATTATTTTGCCGATTTCCTGGTCATTCAACCCTTTTTTGAGGGTGACTACTAGAGTTGTAGAAATATTATATTGATTGAGGCTCGCGATCGCCATTTCTCTGACACTACGCAAATCTTTACCCCGCAAGTCTTTTAGCGCTTCTACGTCAAAGCTATCAAATTGCAGATATACTTCTATACCAGGCATGTATTGACTCAGGCGACTGCAAAAAGTTTTATCTTTAGCAATTCGTACGCCATTGGTATTAATCATTAAATGTTTAATTGGCTTGCTTTTGGCAAGATCCATAATTTCAAAAAACTCTGGATGAAGCGTCGGTTCTCCACCACTCAACTGCACGATTTGCGGTTCTCCCTCATTCGCTACCACCGCATCAATCATGCTTTCAATTTCTGCTAAACTGCGGTGGCGTCTGGGTTGATGAGAAATATCAGAAAAATCTTCAGCACCGGAATCAGCATAGCAAATTGGGCAAGAAAGATTGCATTTATCTGTGACTTCTATTAAAGTTAAACAACTATGCTGCTCATGATCTGGGCATAGTCCACAATCATAAGGGCAACCATATTTGATTGGTGTATTAGACTTGAGTGGCATATCTCCTGGTTTGATAAACTCCAGGGATTTTTTATAATACTCAACATCATCAGCAATTAAAACTTCTTCTCGTCCATGGGTAGGACAATGTTTAACTAAGTAAACGCGATCGTCTTGAAAAATAATTTTTGCTTCGACTTTGGTGAGACATTTTGAACAAACACTATTTGTCAAAGCATAAAATAGGTAATTGCGAGTAGGCATGGTGCAGAGGTTTGTTTTTAATCTTACACCAAGAAATAATAGCGAGCATCATTTAGAATACTAAGTAAGTCGCTGGGAATAAACATAACTGAGTTACGAAAAGTAAACATGCCTAAAAGCCTTACCAATAAAAAATGACATAGACGCTTTAACGGCTTCAAGGTAGAGTATGACAAATGACGACCCCAATTAGTTAGCTTTATTTGTACCAACTTACCTATCAGTGCGTCACTGATCACTGATAAACGTTATCAACTTGTTTTGCTAAACTCACAACAAGTGTTACTATTTCTAGTATGAGATTTTTGTCGTTTTATAGTTTGATTTGTCATAAATAACAACTCTACTACAAAAATCCCTATTTATTTTCGGCAAAGGCATTGAGTTAGCCTTTTATCAATCGGAGCGGCGGGATTTGAACCCACGACCTCCACTACCCCAAAGTCTAACGAGCGCAAACGCAGTCACAGTAAGGATTTCAAGCGTTTGCTAGTGGCGCGCTACCTACTAAAGTCCACACTCGGAACACTGAAATGGTAGGAAAGAAAAGAAACCCATGTGGAAGTGTAGCGGTTGAGTCTGTTAAAGGACGTATAAGACTACGTTTTAGATACCAAGGAAGACAGCTATACATGGCTGTAGGTGCAGATAATGCCACAATCAGAAGTGTTGCATCCCTTAAAGCAAGACAAATTGAATTAGATTTACTAACAGGTACATTTGACCCCTCACTCAATAAGTACAGACCACTATCAGCCAAGCCTGTCTACAGAGATCCACCAATACAGTTAATAAAGGAATCTGTAATAGAGGTTTTTTCTGCTTTCATAAAATGGAAAGCTAAAGAAATTGATAAGCGGTCACTCGAAAAGTACAACGTTACCTTACAGACACTAAAAGTCTCTATCTTTGGAAAATTTCCAGCTATCGATTTGACAGAAGATGAGGCACAATATTTTAGCGATCACCTAAAAGAAGAACATAAGTTAAGCCCAAGAACTCTGAAAGAACGTATTACATTACTACGGGCTTGTTGGGATTGGAAGAAACTACCAAATAATCCCTGGATTGAGGTCAGAAGGCGGATTAAGGTACCTCCGACTCAACCACCTACACCATTCACCCCACATGAGATAAACTTCATTCTAGAGGTGTTTGAGCGTGATTATAGCAACTATTATCCTTATGTCCTATTTCTCTTTTCAACAGGCGTACGTACGTCTGAAGCTATCGGTTTGAGGTGGAGACATATAAGCCCTAACTTCACCTCTATCTGGATTGGAGAGAGTTTAACTAAAGGTGTTAAGAAGTCCACCAAAAACAATAAGGCTAGAACAATAGTTGTTACACCAAAAGTCAGAGATGTGTTGGAAGCTATTAGACCGCCAAAAGCTAAACCTGATGGGTTGGTCTTCACCTCTATAGGTGGGGGCGTCATTGATGTTGATAACTTCACAAAACGCTACTGGGTATCTGCCTTAGAAAAGGCTGGCGTTGAATACCGTAGACCCTATAACACTAGACATTCATTCATTAGTAACTGTCTTGAAATAGGCATGAATCCAGTAACTATAGCGTCCATTACGGGGCATAAAGTTGAGACTCTATTCGAGTACTATGCTGGCTTAATTTCTCCTCCTGTTATCCCCGTCTTGTTCTGATTGCGGGATAAGCTTACACATACCATTTTTGACCATACGTACAACTGACCATACATACAACATTGAGCTTTTCAGCAACAAATAAATACTTTTTTTGGGGGCTATATGACTTGTCATATAGGGTTAACACCAACTACAAACTAACGTTAAAATCCAGCCAGCTCTAAATAGTACAAATGTTTTGCAGGGACGTACATCAAGAGCAACCCTGCTTGATTACCTAAAAAACAAAGAACCCAAAGCATAAGCGTCTGGGTTCTCTTACATCTAATATTCAAACATACCGCCATGTTAACAGAATCAAACAATAACGGTCAAGAAGTAACATCTCGTAACAATTCTGAAACCAGCTCACAGCCGGAGCTAAACACAGATTGCAAAGAGATTACAGAAACAGATGTCAAAGTGGAAGAAAATGTTGTACGAGATTCTCGAACAATAAGGGATGAGCTTGTAGAGCAAGACTTAAAGACAGATTTTGAAAACGGTGAAAATGTTGTTATAGACAATATGGAACAAGAATATTTTACCTCTCCTGAGTACGTGTTAGGTCTCCTCAGAACTCTTCCAAACAGACTCAGATTCACTCCTGTGGGTTGGAATAAAAATGCCTACTTACCTGAATGGCAAAAATTTCCACTAACAAAAGAAAAAATATATGAAGTCTACGTGAAAGACAGAGGCTGTGGGGCAATAGGACTAATGGCAGGGGAGGCGTCAGGAGGGTTAGTGTCAGTGGATGAAGATGCCCATCCTCATCACCAAGGTCATTCAATCAAGCAATTTATAGAAGAAAAATCGGGACTCCCTTACGAAGAAGCACTACCTCCTACAGTATGCTTTACTTCAGGAAAACCTAATAGGAAAGTCAGCCTTTATCGTGTCCCCGAAGAATATTGGAGCGCAATTAAATCTACGGATCATGTGACTTTAAGAGGGGAAACTAAGAATGGACAGAGAGAGGTATTAGAACAACTGCAACTGATGTGGAATGGTAAACAAAATATCATTGCAGGACATCACCCAGAAACAGGCTACTACAGACCAGTAGAAGGACACGCACCCCACGAGATCGCCTTTGCAGAAGCACCTACCTGGTTACTTGAACTAATGCTTCCAAAAACTAAGAATCCTAAACAAACTAATGAGACTCTCAATAGTGTTAGTGGAACATGGTCAAATTTTTTAGTTAATAGTGTGTACCAAACATTAGAGCTTGAATCAGGGTTCACTTGGAATGGGCATAACTTCCATACAGAAGACACCAGAGGGGTCGTAAAAGGCTGTTGCCCTTGGCACGAGAGCAAATCTGGCACTTCATTTACTGTATGGAGAAGTGAAGGAATAATCCATTGGATGTGTGCAGCAGGATGTGGCAAAGGGGATTTAGTGGGGTATCGACACCGGTTAAACGGTGGTGACGGTAAGCCAAAAGGAAAAGACTTTACAGACATAGTTAAAGGACTAGCATCAGAAGCTGGGGTAGATATGCCAAGAATCGAAAACAAAAAAATAGAGAATAGAGAACTGTCTTTTGAAGAAGCAATGAAAAGGACAGAAGAAATTATTGAGGAATTAGGCGATCCTGCGTTGCAGATGTGGGAACTAGAGAAATTAGCTTCCAAATGCTCAAAAGGAATAACTGCCGCAAAACTGAGACAGATGCATCAAATCAGAGTGGACAACTTTAGAGAATTTAACCCTAAAGATGTACATGAAATTTTAGCTACTGCACCTGAAACTAGAGAATGGCTTATTGCTGACCTTATATCAAAAGCTACGACTATAGTTTTGAATGCAGACGGAGGGGTAGGCAAAACCCTTTTAATCTATGACCTAGTAAAAGCAATCGCAACGGGGAGACGATGGAATGGATTCAATACCCAAAAGGGTAAGGTATTGATAATCCAAACAGATGAACCAGAAATAGACACGGCAGAGCGTCTAAATATTGCACACTTTGGAGAAGAAGTAGAAACAGGTTACGTCAAGTTTGAAACTAACTGGCAGTTTAGCCAAATAAAACAACTAACAAAATGGGTTAAACAAGAAGTACCAAGCCTGGTGGTTATAGACTCTCTTACTTCTTGTAACCGCGACACTACGTACGAAGAAAAAGATATTGCATATGCTCGTTGCTTATATGAATTAAGGGACTTAGCTAACGAGTTAGGAATAACTTTTATAGTATTACATCACACAAACAAACAAGGTGGTGCAAGAGGGACAACAGGGATTCGGAACAATGTGAGTGAAGTTTGGAATCTACGAAAAGGTGAAACAAAAGAAAACTTATTACCTCTTCAGCGAGTACTACAGTTTGATAAAAGCCGCAGTGGTTGTGCTGGAAGCATAGTACTAGAGCTTAACCCGGATGATTACTCCTGGAAGTATCTCAATAAAGTAAACGAACCACAAGGAGGTATGGCTCCTTACCCTGCAAGGCTATTAGGTTTCTTTAATAAGAATCAGGGGACAAAATATGACCCGGAAGAATTAGTGGAAATCATTCCAGGAGCCACAAAGGATGCTTGCCGCAAAACCTGTGAACGTCTTTGGAAGAGAGGACATATTAAGAGAGAAGAAAGGATTAAATCTTTTAATGGACGTAACTATCGTTCTTTTGTATATTACACACCTAATGAATATATAAATTCTCAAAACAAAGGTGAACAAAAGGAGGTCTTGTCCAGCTTGGAGCTACAACAACGTAATACCAATAGTTTTGAAGCTGGACAAGCATCTGGACAGGAGCCGGACAATCTGGACAAGGATGAACTAGAAACGCTACAACAACGTAATACCAATAGTTTTGAAGCTGGACAAGCAAAAAAAGAAGATGTCCAGATACAAAACAAAACAGGTAACGCTTCTCTTGACTTAACCTCTTCTGCTATGTCCAGCTCCGAAACGGTTGATATACAAGGGTTGCAGCAAAACCATCAGGGCAACACAGATTCTGTCCAGATGCTGTCCAGCTCCTTGTCCAGCTCCGAAACGGTTGATATACAAGAGGTTGAGGGGGCATCTGGACAGAATGTAGAAAAAGAGGACAAAAGAAGATTTAAGTGTGGTGGTTTGAGTTCTATATCAATAGGTGATGATGTGACATACATTGGGGAGAAATTAGCGCAGCAGTTTAAGGAAATTCGTTTGGTGGTTTTAAGTGTGGATGAAGACCGAGAAACAGCTAGACTTAAAAAAACCAATGGTTATGAAACTGGGGATATCCCCTTAAAGGATTTACGACTGCGAATGGGGTTTTAAACAGTGGGTAAGGTAAGGACTGATACAATACCAGCTACAGAGTTGCTTAGAAAAGGGCTAGTTAGGCTAAACGCAGCACTTTCCAGAAGCGGTGATTACGACTTAATAGGAATGGTAGGTGCGGTTATTTATGCTGGGCAGTACTTTCAACAAGATACAGAGAAAGGTACCCATGTCTACCTGTACTGTCCCAATGAAAGAACCGCTAAATTCCTTTCGGAGCAAGCAGTGTACCTGTTTCTGAAAATGTTGGCGGTGTTCCCACTAACCCGATTACTCATCAGCACCGTAGACGATCCCATAATTACTGTGCCTGCGGATGATTGGATAAGTCTTGGAAAACACGAGGTAGAGCCTGATCTATTTGTTGGAGTAGGAACTGTTAAGGGACATCCTAGTTGGCATGTAGTCGTGAAGCTTGATGAAGACGGTTATTTAATTAGGTAGGTAGTTATGGCTAGATACAAACGATATTGGTATAGAAGCTCAATTTTGCCATCAGTTCTTTATCACTGGGGTACTTCAGGCATAAAAATTGATGAGCATAAACCACTAGCAGGCTTGGACTGGAAAACAATCATCGAAAACAAAGATTACGAAAAAATTAATCTGTTAGACCAGCTAGCTACACAACACATCAAACAGTTTTGGGACAGGTACGAATTAGAGTTACCATTTGCTATCGAACACAAACTAGATCATACGTTCACAGTTGCAGCTTACTTCAATAAAGCCCACTACATACTACGAACTATAGAAGGTGAAGATGTCTACAAAATAAGAGGTGCTAAGAACTTCGATGACCTCTCCGACCACAAGAGACATCCCACGTACCAACTGCTGTGGAACATCGTAGAAAACGTTGATGATTTTCCCGAAAGCACCGAATACACCCATACGTCGCTACTCAAGATTGGCATGTGGTTGGATGCTCAGAAATCTACAGCTTATGAGGCAATTAAAGGCTTAAGACCTGGAGATGAAGTTGTACAGACAAGACAAGCGCGGTACAACAACACGCACATGCCATGCGATAACGTGAGTGAATTCAAACGCCGAAGACAACGTAAAATCGTTGACCACGGTCAAGAAGTACTTTGGTTTGAACGGTACGCCAAAGAAGGTATTGCAAAAATACATGCACGTATGTTAAATGATACCTTAACGTACTAGTAATAATACTCGGGGCTGCCCCTGCCACTAAAAAAAAAGTAGGGGGGGCAACGTATAGTGTACATTCTTACCCCACAAGGGTTCCAGCCGCTCTGCTCCGTAGTGGGGTTATGTGAAATTAAGAAAAAGAAAAACACGCACGTATCTTAAGATGCTCACCCCAACATCATGCATTTGTTCTT
Source organism: Pelatocladus sp. (assembly GCF_059505505.1). NCBI lineage: Bacteria > Bacillati > Cyanobacteriota > Cyanophyceae > Nostocales > Hapalosiphonaceae > Pelatocladus > Pelatocladus sp. The sequence continues at coordinate 30,007 of NZ_JCACKS010000208.1, forward strand.
CCAACAGTTCATGAAGTACTAAATTATGGATACCGATGAGGATGTCAATGAATCGAAAGTTGCTTAATCTAATGCTCTACGCAATTTTGGACACTACCGCACATAAGGTTAAGTTGGGCATATCAAACAATCCCAGCCGTAGGCTACGTTGTCTACAAACAGGCAATTCCAGCAAGCTTCAGTTGTTATGGGTTATCGATGGATTTGGGCGTACAGAGGAACGTAAGCTGCATCATGCACTAGCCAGGTATCGCGTGGGTGGAGAATGGTTTGATGAGAAGGTGTTACAGTTCTTAAATCCAACTTCAGCCCACATCATAATTGCGTAGAATAGTGCATATGAACTCGTAATCGTTTGTACCACCTGGAAGCACTCTTCAAACTTCTAGGTGGTTTTTTAGGTATATTTAACGTGCGCTGTAAGCCTCTACAAGCCCTCTTAAATCATCAAGCATAGTAATCTATCATTTACGAAAAACGCTCTGATTTGCCTCTGTACGCTCCTTCCTGGACAACCCTTATAGAACAAGCGTTTGGACAGTTGTATTTTGAAAATACATCTGTAATAAACAAAGTTGGCGCGGTAAATAATGTTACTTTTGCGTACTTAACAGAAGATCAAGCGTACTTCGTGATGACACTGAGTAAACATACTGAAGGTAAAGTTTAAGGAGGAAGAGAATATGTCTGCAATAGCTCATTTACCAGAAGATATTCGCAAAGAATTTGAAGTTAAAGATGATGGGAGAGTTGTTTGTAAGAGTTGGAGAGCGTTAGGTAGGTTGTGTGGTGTTAGTCATACAGTCTTTACAGATATGAGGAAAGAGGCAGGTAGATTACCGTATAAAATACTGGTCGCGGATTCACTACCAAAATCGCTAGAACCATTAGCTGGTATGGATTTAAGGGTGGTCGCAGAAATTAACGAAGTTACAATTTCATGTTTTGTTAATTATTTCGCTTGGGAATCATCAGCTCTAATGACACAGCTAAATCAACAGCACTAGCACTACAAGCAGTGGGTGTTAGAGCTTGGATACAAGAAGAACTGGGTTGGAAGAAACCACTGTATCACGTAGATTCAGACTACTTGTATAATGCCCAAAATTTAGGCTCCGAAGATATACTCAATGAGTTTGGGTTTTATCAAGCACTAAGTTCTAGTAACAAACCTAAAGCTAAATCATTCCAGAAGTGGGTGTATGAGAAGGTACTACACGTTGTTCAAATGTGGTCAACCATTTCAGCTTAAAAATGGCTGAACTCCAGACACCATGAGGGTTACAAGGGGTCAACCTTATCCCAGCAAAGCTAGTTTTTAGATGGTTAATGAAAGACAATCCAGAACTTGCACTGGCAATGGCTGAGGCAGCGTACTTAGTCATATACCCAGATAAACAATAGGAGGAAGATAATATGTCTGCAATAGAAGTAGTACAACGTGGTGATTCACTAGTAGTTGATTCAAGATTGATAGCTGATGAACTAGAGATACAGAATCGTTCAATAGAACGAACTGTAGAGATGTACCGTGGAGAAATAGAAAATAATTTTGGATTAGTAATAACCGAATCAGTATGTGATCAAACTAAATTTGGTAGTGATACATACCGATACTGGTATTGGCTAACAGAAGACCAAGCGTATTTTGTAGTTACCCTTAGTCGTAACTCAGAAATAGTTATACAAGCTAAAGCAAACCTTGTTAAAGCATTCTCTAAGGCTAGAAAACAAGAACCTGTTGATGTGTTTGCTGAACTGTGTTCGATGTCAAGAGAAGTTCTTGAGTTCAAAGTAACTGAAGCAGCGTACTTAGTAATTTACCCAGATAAACAATAGGAAGGAAGATAATATGTCTGCAATAATGCCATTTGTATATGATGGTTTTGAAGTACGTGTAGTATTGATTGATGATGAGCTTTGGTTTGTTGGTAAGGATGTTGCAGGAGTATTGGGGTATGTTAAACCAGAAAATGCTATAGCAACTCATGTAGACCAAGAAGATAAAACCACTACCCCAAAACAAGGTGGTGGTTTTTACTCACTGATTAATGAGTCAGGACTGTATGCATTAGTATTTGGTAGTCGGCTTGAATCGGCTAAGAAGTTTAAGAAGTGGGTAACATCTGAGGTACTACCTACCATTCGTAAGACTGGTAGCTACGGGAAACCAAAGGACTTACTAGTTCAACTACAAGAAGCATCAAAAAACGAGATTATTGTCAAATTCCTTGAAGCTGGAATTGTAATTAAAAATTTACAGGAGGAGGTTGAACAAAAAACACAAGAGGTTAAACAAAAAGAACAGAAGATTGAGGAGCAGGCACCTAAGGTATTCTTAGCCGATCAATACATATCTACAGACGGGTTGACGACGTTCACTAATTTCTGCAAGGACTTGAACTTACCGGTCAACAAGTTCTGTCAGTACTTACGTGATTACAAGTACTACTACAAGAAGTCGGCTAGGAGAGGTGAACCACCAGCCGTAGGCATAAATTATGTGCGCTGTAAGCCTCTACAAGCCCTCTTAAATCATCAGGCATAGGAATATATCATTTACTAAAACATAGCGCTAGAAGCCAACTATAGGTAATGATTGTAGTATGTCAGTTTATAGTGTGTGAGACATCCATGTCAGCAATTAGTAAGAAATCGCGTGAGTTCGTAGACAAACTAAATGGTTGGGAGTTGGCGTACGGTAAGGGTGAGCTTGAATCACTTGTAATTAAGCTCGTACATAAGAAGCGCAGGTTTTTTCAAATTCCAATTGCACAGATTTATAAACATATTGATGCATACTTCTGGATAGACCACCTAAGCGAGAAGGCATGGGCAACTGATGAGGATTTAGAGGAGCTAGCTGAATTTTTTGATTTCTACTTAGCCACCTCTCGAAATGCCAAGCTATACGGAGAAAAAAGGTAATGCCAACAATCTATAAGTTTTCAGATGGTCGTCGTCGTACAGGTGGTCAACCGTGGACAGATTGCGAAGGGATATTATTTAATGCATTACTTCATGAACACTATCGTTTTGGCTGTAATGTAGCTGTATCAGGTAAAATCGTTGATTTTAGGTTCTATGGCACTCCTCTACTTATTGAACTTCATGGCTCCATCCATAAGAATCCAGACAAACAAAAGCTAGATGAAGCTAAACGTATATATTTAGAGTCTAAGGGGTACACAATCCTATATTTAACCAATAAACAGGTATTAACAGACCTGGATGAGTGTCTCAATACTATTCGTGAAGCATACTTACCGTTTGTCCCACACGTCAAACTAAGTAGACGCGATTGTGTCTGAAGCGAACCCAATTAAGATATACAAGATAAAACCTGAACCACAGGAGTTCTTACCAATGCCTAGTACTGTCCGCTACGATAAGGTGACTAGTAAACGACTGTACCACCCATGGACAGAGTGTGAATCAATATTATCTAAAGCACTTATTAATGCTGACATCAACTTTACTTGTCACGTACCTATAGATGGCGAGATAGCTGATTTCGTATTTACAGGTAGTGACCTTATAGTTGAGGTAGACGGCAGTTACTATCACAGTCAACATAAGAAACTGCTGGATGAGCAAAAGCACGCCTATCTAGAGAGCAAAGGTTTTACCGTCATACATTTTACAAATAGGGCTGTACGCGAGTCTACACGTGGTGTAGTTGCAGCTATAAGAAGACACTTAAGTCTGTCCTAAGTATTTGTTACTATTTAAATATAAAGTTGCATACGTATGTTAGCTTGCTACGCTTAGTACTTAAAACTAGTAGTGTTCTAGTGTCAATATTTTTCTTGTGTAGTACATATAGAAAGCGTAAGGCGTACCCCCCGGTAGGCGTACATGAATAACTGAGGTGTTCATAAGATTCAGCGTACTTATGAGAGCAGGTGTACGTCTAGAACTATTGATGTATAAGGGTTTCTCAATAAGCTTATCATCTATGCTCATCCGACAGTCGGGTATCTACCGTATAAGGTATATATTAACAGCTTATTACGCATACGATAACAGCTTATGCTTACATACTAATAGTTGGTACTACTAAGTTATTACTACTAAATTGTTAGCAGTATGTCCATCTTAAGTAAGATGATACTAAAAAATATGATAACCATTCTCATTCGTATGTCACGAATATGCTCAAATATGTGTAAATAATAAGGTTAAGGATAGGTAGAGGACTCCACCAACAACAGGAGAGAGTAGGGATAATAGTACTAATAACTTAATATAAATAGTATTATGAGAGACCATTCCACAGGTGGAAGTAGAGAGTACACAGGCGTATCAGCCATATGCTCTGATGAGCTAGATAATGACATGGCGGGGGCTTATATCACTTCTGATAGCAATGAAGAAGTATTACAGAATAATACTAATAGAGTAAAACGTAAGCAATATATAGTGAATCCTCAGCCACACGATACGCATCCAGATGTAGCAGGTAGGTTTGTAGAAGGTAAAGGTGTAGTGCGTACTGAAAGTAATGAAGAGTTACTATTACGTATGCGAGAGAGATATCATGAACACCCATTACCAGCAGTTATGCCAAACCTCATGGTAGGTAGTCGAGATGCTCGTATACCTGAAGAAGTGCTTCATCGTTATCAGAAAGAAGTAGGAAAGAATAATACTAACCCATATAAAAACATACCGACTACACAAAAGATTAGGGTAGACGGGGTAGTGATGTGTGCATTAGAAGCATCACAGATATGGGAGGAAAAGCAGGCTACTCGTAAGATGACCAACACGTTGTTAGCAGGACATTATGAAGCAAAGCGAATACAGCAAGAGAATTTAGTTGAAGCTAATCGCACTGTAAGCACGTTAAATACAGCGTTAGTTAATCAATACGCAAATCTAACCGAGGAACAACTACAAGCTGTCGTAGCTGCACAGGAGAACGCAATCATAAAATTACTTATGCCTAAGCTGACTGAGTTAGTAAACGAAATTATAAGGGGGAAAGTGTAATGGGATTTCATAATTACTTTGCGGATGAAAAACCAGAAGCTGAACCTACTGTAATCAGTGCTTTTGAGATACCATCACGTGTGTCTGAGATATTCAATACCTTATGGGAGGATGACCACCATAAGAAACTTATTGAGGGACTGAAAGCTACAGATAAGCCAAGCTTTCAAAAGCAGAACGCCATAAATAGGCAGATAGCTAAACGTAAGGCTGAAGTTGTAACAACTATATTCCAGGACTTCATAGGTGATATTGAGACACTAAATCCAGCTATACCTGAATTTAAACAGAAGAGTTGCTGGTATTCGTATACAACCACACATCCAATACACAAAAGTATAGTGGTTGATAATGAGCATAGGGATTTATACACCCAAGTGCATCGTGAGTATGCACAGAAGTTTATCCAACTTGGAGACAATATTATTAATGACACACCAGTAATGCGTTCAGGTGATGGTAGGCGTGCTGGACATAAGAAAGCTATCCAGGTTGAGCTACCAGTTTCGTTGGTAGAGAAGCTGGAACATACAGCAAACAGATATCAGCTAACAATCCATGATGTAGCAGCACAGGCTATAGAGCGGTACAGCGAAAAGCAAACCAGACTCAAAGACAAACCAGTCATAGTACCGAATATAGGGGTGTCTGTTGAGCAAGAAAAGTTTATTGAGGAGCTAGTTAAATGACACCACAAGAAGGTTGGATTACAGATAGTGATGGAGAGCGGGTGTATGTCCCATCATCAAACGTCTATGCAGGTAATTGGCGAAATGATGAAAGAGAAGACAACACAGATACTGATTACGTCTATGACAACACACCCACTGTGTACACCAGTAAGCCGCATGTCACAGTTGATGGAGCGTACTGGGATGAGCGGTCACAGACCCTTATGGCTGCTAACCCAAATGAATTAAGCGACTACCATCAGCGCTACATCCAGGGGCAAATGAAAGCGCAGGCTAGAGCGGCATTAGGGATTAACCCTAACCGTTATGATGGTACATTAGCTGATGATGTCCTGACCGGCGAAGTAGTTACACCTGCTGAACTAGGGTATGACCCTCTTAATGTCCACCGTCTCATTAATAAAGCCGGTGATGATGAGGGATTCCAGCAGTATGCACAGACGTTTAATCCAAATAACGCTGAATTACAACTTACACCTGAACACAACCAGATACTATCTCGCATCGAAAAACAATTCGGCTCTAAATTCCAAAACTCTAAAGACCCTGGTTTAGTTAATAGACAACAGTTACTTGCTTTCGCTAGCTACTATGGCATACTGCCTAAACAAGGTAGTATATCCCAACCACAAATGTACTACGACATTGATCAATCCAATATTCCAGAAGCCACACAATTGAAAGGAATATGGGGTGTCTCAGAACAAGATACTGACCACAGGATAAGAGTTGTAGACGAAATATTACAGATATCAAAAGAAGGTGAGAATTACGCCACTGTGGATGGTGTAGCGCTTATCTGGGATAGATTTAACAAAGGGTTCTACGATAAACAATTACAACAAATAGGCAGACAGGACTTAATACATAAACGGTATCGCCAGTAGTGGTGGGCAATTGTACAAATTTTAAAGGATAGTCATGAGTTCTAACAATTTTTCGATTAAATCAGACGAATATCAGATGATTCCGGTATTTGAGGATAACTTAATCTCTAACGCACGGCTGAACGTACCTTTGAAGACACAATACTATGCAGACAGTACGTCTAACTTGGGTAACGGTGGCGTGTTTAGTGGTACGGCGCGAGACACACTAGGTCGTTACACAAAGTTCAGAGCAATAGCTTTCAATGACCAAGCCAGTGCAGCTAGTGGGTTTGTAATCCAGCAAAGTGCAGACGGTAGCACTAATTGGAGGACAACCAAGACAGCATCTGTTAGTGCCTCAACTGTGGCTACGTTAGTGGAAGCAGACATAATTCTTAGGTACGTTCGTGTACAGCTAACCAATGGTGCAACACCAACAACATCTTTAGACATCAAATCTTCACTGGCATAATGAACTACCAAAAAATCGATAACAAATGGGCAATCTCTCAACCACCTCCACCGTACAGGGATTCTACCAATCCCTTAAACCTAAAATCCAGTTGGTTGATACGTTACAGAAGTGTACACGATGTGCATTCTGATGTAGCGGGTAGTATTGAAGAAATCGAAGTATAATCAAAACGTATATGGTAATGTGAAGTATTTCCTTTTTACGTACACATACGAGACCCCTGGTTACCTACCCAACTGGGGGTTTTAACTGTTGGACTTCTTTGATAGCTTCCTTCAGTTCTCTAGCAATCAAATCTTCACCACGACTTTGTGCTAGTGCTTGGATTCGCTCCAGATTTTTTACGGCAGCCAAAAAATTTTCGTTCTCGTGGTGAACTTGGGTTTTCACCACAACTTCTTTCGCTTTTTTGAGGCAGACCAAAAACTCGTACCATCCAGCATCGCTCAGGTTCAGATTGTGGCAAGCTTCTCTAATCGCCGCACGGGTTACTTTGGCATTCGCACCTATATTCATCTGTCGCCTACGACCACCTACACACTTCTTGGCGAGCCAGTACCCATTGGATTTTGTAAATGTGCATTCGCCACTTGATTCAATTGCTCTGAAGGACTTTTGACCGGCAAGCCACATAAACCAATCTGGACTATCAACGCTTATGTCTCCGACTTTCCCAAAAGCTACTTCCATATCAACCTCTCCTGATGAAGCGTACCGCAAAGTAGGTACACCGTGTGCTGAATGTATATTGTTGTATATGTTTTACATATGGATGCTGCATAGCAGTATACTAATGATATAAGAGTAGATTAAAGCAAATGAAGACCTTAGAAGGCATAGTAAGTTTCTCTACTGAGCAGCTAGAAGAGACAACAAGCAAGACAACGGTAGCAGGATTGATGCAAACCACGAGAGCAACAATTCAAAAATATGACAAGCTAGCAATGAAATATTTGAACGAGTACTGTGATGAATACCCAATAATAGATCACAAACATTTGACAGTACTGCCGCTAACAAAATACCAATGTTGGGTACTACAGAAGTTGTTAGTTGAATCGCTCAAGTACACATACAAAGGTGTTGAAGCGAAACTAATTGCAAGTGATGGGTATAAGGATAAATTCTCATTCAAAATGTTTTCCACTAAAGACACAAAAGTTTCATTTAGCTTTTAGATATTTCATTTTAATTTAGCCTCAACTGTAAACTACAGTGACTTGTTAAGACTAAAGAGTAAACTAAAGCAAGTGTATAAGGGCTAAAGCGAGACTAAAGTAAAACCTTAAAAGCATGAAAATAACGGATGGAATGTCAAGTTTTACGACGGATCAGCTTGAAATAATGACTCCAAAAGTCCAACTTGCACACAAGCTTCAAATTTCCGAAGTAACGATCCAAGTGTATGACAAGCTCGCATTCGGAAACATTATGGATTACAGAACGGCGTACCCAAAAATAGACAACATAAGAATTAGGTCTATGCCGCTAACAAAATACCAGTGCTGGGTGATCGCGAAGTTAATGGTTGAAACTATTAAGTTACGCCTTAAGGTTGTACGTCACTTACTCAAATCCAATAAGGACTATTTGAGTACTTTTACTTACACTGAATTCTGCAAAATTGAAAATAACAAGAGGATTGATTAGTGATGGACATCGAAGAATATTGTATTCAGAAAAATGTTCCTTTAGGTGCGATAGATGGGTACGTTAAAGCTAAAGGATGGACTGATGTTTTATCAGATGAACAAGTTACTGAGTTGGATAAGTATTTATTTCCTAGCTCATTGGCACTTCCAGGTGAGACACCAAAGATGAGTACCTACGAGAAAGGTCAAGCTATGGCTGAGACACTAAATATTAAATTTGTATCTTACGAACAACTCGATAGTGTACTGAAACAGATAGGATTTAGTTATCGAGACGTAATCGACCTCTACCAACGTGAAAAAAGGGATGATATCGTAGAGTACTTCAACCAAAAGGAACAAGAGACAGCCAACTTTCTTGGAACAGCTTTTGAAAGAGCAGAAAGAGAAGCTATCTATCGAATTATCGACAATCTCCAACCAGGGACAATCAACTACCTCAAGTCCCAAGGTCAAACCCCCTACGAGTACTTCAAAGTACCTGAACCTGTTCGATAACATTATTGAGAAGATAATAGTCTACGCATTCGTAGCTGTTTTCTTCCACCAAATGCTCTACTTTATGAACTTCGTGCCACGTCTACCGAGTGTCTCAATACCTTCAATCTCAGTCAAAAAATAAGTCCCTCTGGTTGGTGTGCTAGAGGGATTTCTTCTTATTCGCCGTTGCTGTGGCGTCTGGCTAATATTTTTTCGAGTGCTTCGTTTATTCGGCGTGCAATCAGCTTTTTTGAACTTGGCGATAACCTGGACATCACCTCTTCTTTTAGGTCTTCGGTGAACTGCCTGAGTTCATCATCTTCAAAACTCAGGCTGCCTGTTTTCCCTCAATTACGGCATCTAATGCCCTCCTTAAATAATCTTTTATATCGACTTCTGGGTGAGCATCCAACCATTCTCGTTGCTCTTTCGTCACCTTAAAACTCACCGGAACCTTAGCTAAACTGCCCTCTTTAGGTGCAAACCTGCCTTTTGCGTCTCTCATAATGATGTACTCCTGCCTCAGTTTACTTTAGTATACCACGGATAACTGGTTTATTGTTGTCACATTTCTTTATATATTCCTTAGTAAACCGAGGTATACTAGGGATATAAGGAAAGAGAGAGGTTCACAGATGGCACGTATAGAACGAATCAGAAACAAAATTCAGCTAGCCAAAGAAAATATCCAAGAATTCGAGTTCCACTTCAATCTAGTAGTCCAACAAGTTGCTGCACTACACGATGAACTTACGATTCTCGAAAATCAAATCGACGAAACAAACAACGTCCTTCGGCAATGGACAACCACAGACTGATTAAGGAGACACACAAATGTTGACCACACTAATAACCACAATAGTTCTAGGTTTTGTAGCACTAGTCGTGCTGGATTTCATAACTGGATTATGCGACCTATTCTTCTATGCCAAGACACACTACGAGCTTAAAGATTTCAACAGCAGTTGCGACGTACTTTCTGAAAACTCAAGCTGGTATGGACGCACCTGTTGGATGTCAGTTAACCAACAATTACAGGTTGCATAGGAGGTCTTATGAAACTTATAGGTTACGGGAGAGCATCGACTTTCGGGCAGCAGTTAACGAAAGAGGTGCAGGAAGAAAAAATTAAGGAGTACTGCCAGCTTTATGGACACGAACTTGTTGATTTCTGTTATGACCACGGTTTAACAGGTAAAAACATTAATAGACCTGCGCTCGATAAGGCGTTAACAGCTTTAGAAAATGATGAGGCTGAGGGTGTCATTATCTTTAAGCTGGATAGGCTAACACGTAATGTTAAAGATTTGTGTCACCTAATTCAAAACTACTTCGCAACGAAATATACTCTCATTTCAGTTAGCGATCTCCTGGATACGAAAACAGCTAATGGACGGCTCATAATTAACGTTCTAGGCTCGGTAGCCCAATGGGAGGTAGAATCCACCATTGAGCGTACTAAGTCTGCTCTAGCGGCTGCTAGACGTCAGGGAAAGCATCTCGGTAAAGTGCCTTATGGTTACAAGCTTACAGATGGGTTTCTTGAAGATTGCGACGAAGAAATAGAAATAGTGACTCTAATGCAGTCGTTACGGATTGAAGGTAAATCATATCAAGCTATAGCGGGATACCTTAATGCACAACAATTGATGAACAGAGGAGGGAAGACATGGAAAGCTAGTAGTATCCACGATATTCTGAACAGGAGCAAGCTGGCTTAATTAATGTAAACTTTTATAGCTAAATCGCTCTTAAGTCTACATTTACACCACACTTATATTTAGTAGGTATACGTTTATTCGTTAGTCAATCGGAGCGGCGGGATTTGAACCCACGACCTCCACTACCCCAAAGTGGCGCGCTACCAAGCTGCGCTACGCCCCGGACATAACAATTCATAAAATTTGAATTGTTTTAGTCAACCCAATGATTTTAACAAGAAGCCCTGGAATAATCAACTAGTCTACTGAAAAAACTTTCAGCATTCCCGCAGCTTGCAATAAACCCCCAACAGCAGCAGCGTTCCACTTGCCTTCTGCACAACGACCTGTGTTCAGAATAAAGCACAAACTGTAAGCGTGGGGATAACCTTCTACTTCCATCCACAACAAATCACTTTCGGCTTCACAAGCAATTTTTTCTTCATCCATTAATTCTGATTTTATCTGCTGCATTGTGTCTGCTAACTGCAACAGTAGCCGACAAAAATCATTTAACTCTGCTTGCGTTAATTCGATCGCCCAATCATCTGTACCCACTAAACCCTTAAACTCTGGCGCTGATGGATTCCAACCAATACGCCAACCAGATCCACTTTTGATGACACGTTCCATACATGAGTTAGTAGTTAGTAGTAGTGATTATTGTCTACTAACTAAGTATCTAAACAAAATTAGCTACACATTCTCTATACTGTTGCCTTAACCACTAACCTAATTTTGGCTGTAAGCATTAACTAATGCTTGCACTAAAGCATTTCGTTGCTTGCGGGTGAGACGACGAATAGCAGCGCGATCGCTTTGAAAGGGATTTTTCTTTAAAGTGTCATGACCTGGATAGGATGAATCGTACATGACTTCGTTGGCATTCAGGTAATCAGCCAAAGTCAATTTCCAATCTAGCCGATAATTTGGCGCACGTCCTTTGAGATAGACGTGATACTGAATCAGACGACTAACTAGGGTATTGTTTTCGGCGACTTTCCCTGTTTCTTTGCTGATGTACTGGTTTTCTTTTGGTAAATCAGGTAGTTGTTCATACACCTGCTGCCAAACATCACCTGATCTAACATTTTGAGCATAGGCAGGTGAAGTGGAAAGTAAATTAGCATAGATAGATTGGTTTTGATCTAAGCTTAAACAGAATATACCTAACACTAAAATCAACCCCACCCCCCTAAAATAGTGGGGAGTAAATAATGCTTGCCAAAGCTTAAGCATAGTACGCCACACCTTACTAAAAACTCATTTATCTATACTTCTCCGATAATTTCTGGTTGAGTCAGTTCGTCTGACATCTCAATAATTGCTCTTAACACTGGCTTCATCATCATATCATCGTTACTCTCGAAGTCTTCGTAACGCCGACGTTTAGCGCGATTTGCCACCTGAACCGTAATGCGGTAACGATTTGAAGCTGCACTAATCAAATCTTCCGCACGATGCATGATTTGGGTTGGGGTTGTCTCGAATTTAGAACGCTTTAGCATATTTACTGGTTCTTTGGGTCTTTCTTAGTTTAGCAGTATTGTCAGATATTAACGATAAACTAAGTCTGCGTTCCCCGACGGTAAGCACAGTTGGTTTGTGTAGCTGCGACTGATCGTCGCCAGGTATTTGTAAATTTTTGGGAATAATTTAGCAGAAACATTGCAGTACTAAATGTCAATATCGCAATCGTATATGATTTGTGAAAATCTCAGAGCTTAGATCCTCGACAACTCTTGCAAAGTCGGGGATCTTGTCTTTCACTAATGATTTAGGAATGCTATAAATTTGTTTTATTCGAGCAGTATTGGCTTTGATCTTGCCTTTTAAAATTAGTTCGTATCTATGACTACATTATTATTTAATAATTTTATTAGTCAACAGATAGATACATTCTTTTTCAAAAAACAATCATAATACTTGAGGTCTATGACCCTAACAAAGGCATTGTTGTTTCTACCGTTGTGATTTTGCGATCGCGACGGTATTTTTCAGTTTTTCAGGCAATTCTTGGTATTGAAATCAAATAAGTTATTTGTTCTCAGCTATCTCTGTTCGTAAAACTTGATTTAGTAGAATTTTTACGATTTGATTCAACTTTAATTATTTTGTGTGCATTGCTACACAATTATTTAATATTTTACTAACCAATTGGTAGATGTTTATTATCTGAAAAATTCAGATAATATTTGACGGATAGATAAACTTGTTTATCGAAACATCCCTTAACTTAGATTAGAAGGCATTATTCCTCAAATGTCGTGGTTTTATAACTACGACATTATTCTTATTAACGCGATTATGTACATTTTTTGAAAACTATTTTGTATCTGTAGCTACGCGATTAATTAATATTGTCACTAACGATCAATAGATGAGTGCGATCGCCTGCTGCTTTTTCTAGCTGACGACAGATATCAAGGTAATTTTATGAGGCAGAGTTTACAGCATTAGGTGTTTTTGATTAATTATTGCAATTATTGTAAAAAAAAAGCGATCGTAGTGAGTTCCGTATACGCGATCGCTTCAATCACTCCTAGATAGGAGTCATCAATAACAAAGATTATATGTATTTAATGCCATTAATGATTGCAGTGGCAGCCCCCTCATACCCCTAACCCCTCAATGAGGAAAAGATCATCACCAAAGAATTTTAGCAGTAGTAAAAACTTGAAATGAAAACCGAGCGCATAAGGGAGCAATTTCATGCTAGAAATAAGAAATTCCCTCCCATAAAAATATAGGAGGGAATAAGTTTGCAATGTTGAAGATGTGACAGGTCAAGCAACAAGTAACATCAGACCTAATCTCAATAAGCTTACTCAATCAGAGTAAGGAAGTTCTAAGGGTTTTATAGGCACTTGCAGGCAAGTTAATTGCTATAAAAATCCCCCCTGTTGGCATAGGAGAGAGGAATCTTGACCGAAAATAATTATGTATTTAATAAATTTAGTTGATAATCATAAGGAAATTATAAGAGTTTTATCTGAAAACAAAAAAGTCTAATACTGATAGCTTAGTTTTATCAAGTTGAGAAAACAGAGTTTTGTCGTAGCTGTATTGATTATGTGGACATGGAGTGAACACTTTTGCAAGCCAATAGAACGAACTATGTTTTACCTCAGCAGTTTTGTTCGCAAGCACCAATATTCACCCAACTACTAGAACCATCTTGCCAATGCTCCTTTTTCCAAATAGGAGCATTGTGTTTGAGAGTGTCGATCGCATAGCGACAAGCTTCAAAGGCCTCCGAGCGATGAGGACAACCCACTGCTACCAAAACACTAATTTCACCAATTTGCAAATGTCCAATGCGATGGTGGATAACTACACGATTTACATCAGTCCACTTTTGCCGAATCTCGGTAGCAATTTGATAGAAAACTCGCAAAGTCATTGGTTCATAAGCTTGGTATTCTAGGGCAATCACTGGTTTTCCATCAGTTTGATTGCGAACAGTACCACTCATCACCACTATTGCTCCATTTGCTGGATCGCTAGCTAATTGATAGACTTCCTCAACTAGCAATGGTGCAAAGGTAATGGCAAAGCTATCTTCAGATTTTGGTTTGATGGGAAAAGCAAATGTTGTTGTCATAGCAATAGGATTGGGGATTGGGGATTGGGGATTGGGACAAGGGAGCAGGTAGACATGGGGACACGCGGAGAATAACCAATGCCCAACGCCCTAACTACTGAACACTAAATTTTGATGCTGAAGATTTATTGATACGAGCTTATTTTCATCTAAAGTCCCATATTTGCGAGCATGTGTCAGCTTCGGACAAAATTCATCTATAAAAAAAATGCTTACATAATGCACAAATTTGCAACTTTTTAAGTATTATTACTCAATTTAGTTTATTATTTTGTCATCTTCCTTAAGGCATATTACTATAGGTTAAGTGACAAAGTTGGCTAATTATCCTTTATTTTAGATGACTAAACAGTAACTTGACCTATATATCAGCTAAAGTAATCACTTAGTATCAGCAAGCAAATTCCCGTTGGGTTATTTATCTATGGCGCTTGCAAAGACACTCATGACTGATCTCCCTCTTTCATTTCTTACCGCCCTACTTTAGTCATTTCAAAAACAGCATTTTGCAAGAAGGTAAGCCGTAAATCAGTAATAGTGGGAAAATATCTCATGAAAACTTTAGTGCCTAATGATGAAGTGAAGAGGCTTGAAGCTCTTCATGAGTATCAAATTCTAGACACTCTACCAGAACAAGTCTTTGATGATTTGGCATTTTTAGCGACTCAGATTTGCCAAACACCGATCGCTTTGATTAATCTCATTGATGCCAAACGTCAATGGTTCAAAGCCAAGGTGGGACTGTCTGTAGAAGAAATGCCCAAAGAGATCGGATTTTGCCCTTTTTGCGTAGAATCACGTGATATTTTAGTTATTCCAGATACTTTTGCCGATGAACGATTTGCCACTTCACCTGTAGTGACTTCAGAACCATACGTACGATTTTATGCTGGTGTGCCTTTGTTAGCACCAGAGGGAGAAGCCGTTGGGACTGTATGTATAGTCGATCATGTTCCTCGTGAGATTACCTCAAACCAAATAGAAGCACTACAGGCTATTGGCCGCTTAGTTATTAGGCAATTAGAGTTACGGCGAAATCTCTCCGAATTAGCCAGTATCAAGACTGAATATAAACAGTCACAAATAGCACTACAGCACAGTGAATGTACTCTCCGTAGTTTCTTTGACAGTGCGCCCATGATGATGGGAGTCGTGGAACTTCAAGGTGATGATATTGTGCATATTTCTGATAATGCCACTAGTGCCAAATTTTTTGGACTGACTCCAGAAGTGATGCAAAATCGTTTTGCTACTGAGTTAGGTATCCCGCAAGAGTTTGTAAATGAGTGGATTAATTATTATCGTGAAGCTGAATATACTAAATTACCTGTCAGCTTTGAATACGCTTACAACCATCCCCAAGGTAAAAAATGGCTGAGAAGTACAGTTTCATCAATTGCTGCATGTTGCGGTTGCACTTCACAATTTGCTTATGTAGTAGAAGACATTACTGAGCGCAAACTTGCCGAAGAACATCTCCGTTGGCAAGAAGCCTTATTACGTTCTATGACAAGGGTTGCACCACTAGCATTTTATGTTGTAGATAATTTTACAGATAATATCCTGTATTTTAACGATCGCTTTTGTGAAATTTGGGGTATCCAACACCTCAAACCATTGATGGAACGTCGCCAATTAAAAAATCAAGATATCATTCCTGATTGCTTGCAATTAATATTAGATATTCCTGCTTTTGCCGAGTCCTGTAAACCTTTGCAAAGCGAAGACAACCAATGTGTTGTTGAAGACGAAATTTTATTTACCGATGGACGGACTGTGCGACGGTTATCAACTCAAGTTCGTGATGCCAATAATCAATATTTTGGACGTTTATATATTTTTGAGGATATCACAAAGCGCAAACAAGTAGAACAACAAATCCGCGAACAAGCAGCATTATTAGATATCGCCACTGATGCCATAATCCTCAGAGATTTATCTCATCAGATTTTACTGTGGAATAAGAGTGCAGAAAACCTTTACGGCTGGCGATTAGAAGAAGCTATAGGTAAGTATGCTGACGAGCTTTTATTTAACGAACCATTATCACTACTACGAGAAATTCATAACACAGTTTTAGAATCTGGTTTTTGGCAGGGTGAATTACAAAAAATTAGTAAATATGGCAAACAAATCATTGTTGAAAGTCGTTGGACACTGGTAAAAGATGAGCATCACCAACCAAAATCTATCCTTGTTGTTGACACTGATATCACTCAAAAGAAACAACTAGAAAAACAATTTCTACGCGCTCAACGCATGGAGAGTATTGGTACTCTTGCTAGTGGTATAGCTCATGATTTAAATAATGTCCTGTCACCAATTTTGATGTCGGTACAACTGCTGCAAATGAAATGCCAAGATCGACGCGATCGCCAAATCTTATCAATAGTAGAAAATAATGCCAAACGTGGTGCAAATTTAGTGAAGCAAGTACTATCATTTGCCAGAGGAATAGAAGGCGATCGCACTGTTTTGCAAGTCAAGCACCTGATTTTGGAAATGAAGCAAATCGTTGAACAAACATTTCCCAAATCAATTACTGTCAACACCGAAATTCAATCAGATTTGTGGAATGTTTGTGGAGATAGTACCCAACTGCATCAAGTACTAATGAACTTGTGTCTTAATGCTCGTGATGCAATGTCTGCAAGTGGAACTTTAACAATTTCTGCTAATAATATTGTCATTGATGAAAACTATGCCGAAATGCATCTAGATGCACAAGTAGGTTCCTATATCATTATCAAAGTTGCTGATACAGGAGTCGGCATTTCTAATGAACTATTAGACAGAATTTTTGAGCCATTTTTTACAACCAAAGAATTTGGAAAAGGTACAGGACTGGGACTGTCCACGGTCATGGGTATTGTCAAAGGTCATGGTGGTTTTATTAGTGTTTCTAGTACTATTGGTAAAGGTACAAAATTTCAAGTATATTTACCAGCAGTTGAAACACACACAAAACCACCGTCAGAAAATTTGGAAATGCCAAGAGGCCAGGGACAGTGGATTTTGGTTGTAGATGACGAAGCAGCTGTCAGAGAGATTACAGCAACTTCTTTAGAAAATCACAACTACAAAGTTATAACTGCTAGTGATGGTATTGAAGCTGTAGCACAGTATGCCCAATACAAAAACAAAATCAGTGCAGCAATTATAGATATGATGATGCCAAATATGGATGGCACAACTACTATTAACACATTGCTAAAAATGAATCCGCTTTTACGTATTATTGCTGTCAGTGGATTGGCAACATGTGAACAAATTTTACTCAATAACAAGACAACCCATACAGTTTTCTTACCCAAACCTTATACTGCACAGGAATTATTGAAAATATTACAAATGATTTAGGAATACTACATCAGCAGGTGTTGATGCACCCAAAGAGCAACTTGAGTGCGATCGCGTACGTCTAAATTCACAGAAAATATTGTCAGATAGGCATACCCGACATCTCCACGAGATCCGTTTTACTGTGGAGAGCATCCCAATTTTTAAAATACCTGGCGATTAGAAATCGCGGCTACAATTAGTCCGCCTGCGCGGACTAATTGTAGCCTGCGTAGGGCATCTATGTTTGTGTAGCTGCGACTTTTAGTCATCAGGGATTTTAAATAAAAATTGGGATGCTCCCTACTTATGCCTCACAGCTTATACCAATTTTCTTCTGTGAAGCTGCACATTATTTTGACCCCTCCCAACCTCCCACCCCCTTTCATCCCCCCTTGCCAAGGGGGGACAGAGGGGGGTTCGCAGGCGGTGGGGTTCTTTATATGAGTCTTCACAAAGAAATGGTATTACCAGCTTTAGTATCTGCTGCTACTGGGCTTGTGAACGATAAAGCTGAGAACTTGGCACTGTTTGATGTTGTCAAAGCCAACAACACGGATGAAGCAGTTGCCATACTGAGAACGACAAGATTGTACTTCGCTCAACACTTCTTGAGTACTTCTAGCACTGAACAAAGGCAGTTTCCACAATGTCCAGTAGTATACAGTAGGCTCAGAGGATTCGTTGAATTCGATCGCTGGAATGTAGCCTTGATTCAGAATGTATTGAATCTGCTTGGAAATTTGAGCATCGGTGAGGGGAGGAAGGTAGGAAAGGGTTTCGTAACGACGCTCTTTTGGTAGAGTTTGCATAGCTAAATGATAATTATTGCGGTTGACATTAGTTATTCAGTTATCAGTTATGGTTTGTTAACTGTTCACTGTTCACTGTTCACTGTTTTGATCTGAAGTTGCTTGCTGTTCTGATTCGGCGCTGGGGTTGGATTGGTTTAACTGCGTTATCCGCTCAAGATGCTGGCGGCGGTGTTCCATATTGGCTTGTAAAATACCAGCACGAACCATTTCCGGCAAGAATTCGGTTATTTCCTCCGCTATGTGTTCTCTGACTGTCATGATCCGCAATGCTAAATCCGGCTTTTCTCGGAAAAGTTCTTCAATGTAAGCCTCTCCGTCCTGGATTTTATCCTGTGCAGAAAATTTATGCAGCCAATATGCCAAGGGAGGATTGGTTTCACTGAGTTGAGCCAACACCGTCCTAACTGCCTGATAAGTCAGGTAGCTTTGCAGCGTCTTGGCTGTGTCCTTCGCAATTTGTTTCAGATTCATGCTTGACCCCAGCCCCTAATTAAGTAAAAAGTTAAAAGTTAAAAGTCAAAAGAAGGAAGAGTGATTTTCTTTTACCTTTTATCTTTTTACTTTTTACTTGAAGATCAGACGGTATCCATGGCCTCGAACTCGAACTTAATTTCTTTCCACAGTTCGCAAGCAGCAGCCAACTCAGGAGACCACTTAGCAGCTTCACGGATAACGTCGTTACCTTCGCGAGCCAAGTTGCGACCTTCGTTACGAGCTTGAATACAAGCTTCCAAAGCAACACGGTTTGCGGTTGCACCAGGAGCATTACCCCAGGGGTGGCCGAGTGTACCACCACCGAATTGTAGTACGGAATCATCACCAAAGATTTCTACCAATGCTGGCATGTGCCATACGTGGATACCACCAGAAGCAACAGCCATTACACCAGGCATAGAAGCCCAATCTTGAGTGAAGTAAATACCACGAGATTTGTCTTGCTCAACATAGTTTTCGCGCAGCAGGTCAACGAAGCCCATTGTAATACCGCGCTCACCCTCTAGCTTACCGACCACCGTACCAGTGTGAATATGGTCTCCACCAGACATCCGCAGAGTCTTAGCCAAAACGCGGAAGTGGATACCGTGGTTCTTTTGACGGTCAATTACTGCGTGCATTGCTCGGTGGATGTGGAGCAATAGACCGTTGTCGCGACACCACTTAGCCAAAGTTGTGTTGGCGGTGAAACCTGCGGTTAAATAGTCATGCATGATGATAGGCATTTTGAGTTCTTTAGCGAACTCAGCCCGTTTCATCATTTCTTCGCAGGTAGGAGCGGTAACGTTTAGGTAGTGACCTTTGATTTCGCCTGTTTCTGCTTGGGCTTTGTGAATTGCATCAGCTACAAACAGAAAGCGATCGCGCCAACGTTGGAAAGGCTGGGAGTTGATATTTTCGTCGTCTTTGGTGAAGTCCAAACCACCGCGCAAGCACTCGTATACTGCGCGTCCGTAGTTCTTCGCAGACAAACCGAGTTTGGGCTTAATCGTACAACCCAACAAAGGACGACCGTATTTGTTTAATTTGTCACGCTCAACTTGGATACCGTGGGGAGGGCCTTGGAAAGTCTTGAGATAAGCTACTGGAATCCGCAAGTCTTCCAGACGCAGCGCCCGTAAAGCTTTGAAACCGAATACGTTACCGACAATTGAGGTCAACATATTGGTTACAGAGCCTTCCTCAAACAAGTCTAGAGGATAAGCAACGTAAGCAATGTACTGGTTGTCCTCACCAGCAACGGGTTCGATATCGTAACAACGACCTTTGTAGCGATCTAGGTCGGTCAGCAAGTCAGTCCATACGGTAGTCCAAGTACCAGTGGAAGACTCAGCCGCCACAGCAGCACCTGCTTCTTCGGGGGGAACTCCAGGTTGGGGAGTCATCCGGAATGCGGCCAGAATATCTGTATCTTTAGGTGTGTAATCTGGGGTGTAGTAAGTTAGTCTGTAATCTTTAACCCCGGCTTGATACCCAGATTTTGTCTGAGTCTTCGTTTGAGCGTAAGACATAATTCCCTTCCAAGAAGTCACTCTTTCTACTTACAAACCACGCCGCGTGCAACCCCCTCTAACTTTGGCTGTTTCCCCCAAACAACAAAAAGATTTGGAACATCTTCATGTGTTTAGGTTGTCTTTGACTAAAGTTAGTGGTTTTTTGACTTAGGAGATTTGGTGGAAACCTTCATAAGTCTGTAATGGAACATTTACCCCTAAGAATTTTGGGGAAATTTTCTCACCAGTGTACTTGCGTTGTAGGCACACACTATTGTACGGTGTTATGTTCCCCTTTTTCCAGGAATAAAATTTTATTTACCTAGCTGTTGCTTGCACTCCCCTAAATTTATTCTTAACTTAAGGCAGTGGTGAACTTAAGACTGCAATTGCACACCACGTAATTTGTAACTTGTTTCACAATATATCAAGAATGTAATAAGTTATTCTTTGGAAGTTTTTAACTTTTATATTTGAATTTCTTATTAAAGAATCATTTCAACATTATGTTACATATGCTTTACAGAAACTCATTATCAGTTATATAAAGCAATCTCAAAACTCTCAGTAGTACTTATCCACTGGCGATCGCTCATAATTGATACATTGATACAAAGTTACCAAAGATAATATTGTTACATTTTGTTAGATTTTTCGGTTGTGCGATCGCTTGCTGTGTTTCAGCGATGCAAAATCGATTTCCAACTCACAAAATCCTCACATTCTTTACCTATTTTTAAATTAGAGATTATCTGCCCTAGTTCAACTTTAGGAACATTTACCATGATTCCTCGCAGCCACATTCGCAATATTGGCATTTCCGCCCACATTGATGCTGGAAAAACCACTATTTCTGAGCGAATTTTGTACTACACGGGCAAAATCCACAAGATGGAAGAGGTGGGTGGTGATGGTGATGGCGCGACGATGGATTACATGGAATTAGAACGGGAAAAAGGGATTACAATCACTTCCGCAGCAATCACCTGTTTTTGGAACGACACACAAATTAATTTAATTGATACACCTGGGCATGTAGATTTTACGATAGAAGTAGAACGTTCTCTACGAGTATTGGATGGGGCAATTATGGTGCTGTGTGGTGTAGCTGGTGTGCAGTCTCAGTCCATCACAGTCGATAGGCAAATGAAGCGCTATCGCGTGCCACGTATCGCTTTTATCAACAAATTAGATAGGATAGGTGCGAATCCTTGGCGTGTAGTTGATGCACTGCGAGAAAAACTTGGTTTAAACCCTGTGGTGCTACAACTACCAATTGGTTTAGAGGATAAATTCGAGGGTGTGATCGATTTAATCGAGATGAACGCCAATTACTTTACAGGAGAAAATGGCGAAAACTGGCAGAAAAAAACCATTTCTGAAAATTTACAGCCACAAGCACAAATTGCACGGGATAAACTCCTCGATCAAATATCCATGCATTCAGAAGCAATGATGACAAAGTTGCTAGCTGCTGAAGAAGTACCCAAGCAAATGATTTGGGATACAATTCGTCAGGGAACTCTGAGTTTGGAATTTACACCTGTGTTTATGGGTTCGGCGTTCAAAAATAAAGGTGTGCAAAACTTACTTGATGCGATCCCATTATATTTACCTTCTCCTCTCGAACGAGGCGCGATCGCAGCAACGAATGTCTCGACCGACACACAAGTACGAGTTCATCCCGAACCACAAGCATCAGTGATAGCACTAGTATTTAAATTAATTGAAGATGAATTTGGTCAACTAACTTACACCCGCCTTTATTCTGGCACACTCAAGCAAGGCGATCGCCTTTACAATAGCCGTACCAAAAAACAAGTCCGTATCAACCGACTAGTAAGAATAGAAGTAAATAAGCGACAAGAATTAACCTCTGCTGAAGCTGGGGAAATAATTGGGTTAATGGGGATTGAATGTGCATCAGGCGATACTTTGTGTTCCCCTGGTACAAATCTTTCCCTAGAAGGAATATTTGTACCAGAACCCGTAATGGCGATCGCTATCACCCCCAAAAGCCAAGAAGATATAGATCATATTGCCAAAGCCTTGCACCGTTTTGTGCGCGAAGATCCCACCTTACACGTCAGCACAGATCTAGAATCTCACCAAACTTTAATGTCAGGTATGGGTGAGTTGCATCTGCAAATATACTTAGAAAGGATGAAACGAGAATACCACGCCGAAGTTTATGTGAGTGCGCCTGCGGTAGCCTATCGGGAAACCATCAACCAGTCTGCAAGTTTTGACTACACCCTCAAAAAACAAACTGGCGGTACTGGACAATACGCCCATGTGAGAGGACGCTTGGAACCCTGTGCAGAACCTTTTATCTTTGAAAACCGAGTTGTTGGCGATGCAATCCCCACCCAGTATATTACCGCTTGCGAACAAGGATGTATCGATGCCCTGAAAACAGGATGGCTAAAAGGATATCCAATTACAGGAGTCAAAGTAATATTAGAAAGTGTTTCGCACCATCCGATTGATTCCTCAGAAATGGCTTTTCGTTTTGCAGCAAGACTTGGGTTTGAGGAAGCTTTTGCAAAAGCCAACCCAACTATTTTAGAACCGATGATGTTGCTGGAAGTGGAAACCCCAAGCCAGTTTGTAGGAAGAATTCAGGGTAAATTATTATCGCGACGGGCTTTGTTGCTGGGTTCGCAGACACGAGACAACGATGTAGTCATTCAAGCAGAAGTTCCGTTAGCCCAGATGTTTGGTTATTCCACAGAATTGCGATCGCTTTCTCAAGGAATGGCTACTTTCTCC
This sequence comes from Pelatocladus sp., assembly GCF_059505505.1. Lineage (NCBI taxonomy): Bacteria > Bacillati > Cyanobacteriota > Cyanophyceae > Nostocales > Hapalosiphonaceae > Pelatocladus > Pelatocladus sp. The sequence goes on from NZ_JCACKS010000208.1 coordinate 53,388, forward strand.
ATGGAATTTGCCGAATATCGACAGGTATAGGGATCAGTTAACAGTTAACAGTTATCAGTTATCAAATTAAACTGTTAACTGTTAAATGATTCATTCCCAATCCCCAAACTCAGCAACCAAGAATTATGTGGGATGCACTACACTTAATTAAGAAAGACCAGTGTAATTTCTGTAGTTGTCAGGTGCAAACTTTTTTTGCCAGTCTATTCAACCAAAATATATTCTGTAGGCAAGAAGCACACAAAGTAGCTGAATTGTTATAAAAAAAGTTTAAAGGAGATTAACCAGCCTCAAAAACCTTAACAAGAGGATGATCTTCTCCTGCTGTCAATAAACACGCTCAAGTTATAAGATCCTTGTGCAATCTCAAAAACCCGAAAAACTTGATTTTAATAGCGAATACCCCTGTCCCTGTCGTCGTCGGGGACGGTTAATTCCGATTACCCTCACAGAAGCGTTTGGGTGCGATCGCTGTCAACAAATCTTTGTAGTGGAAGATAATGGTTATGTGCTAGAACAGCTTTCTACAACCTATCCCTATAAACGCGCTTGGCGCTGGACAGGTTCTAGCTGGCAAGTAGTCCATCCGCGTTTAGGAGAAAGCTATCTACCAGTAGCACTTGGCATTATTTTCGTGCTAGTGATTATATGGTTGCCGTTAGCACTACGCTTGGCCAGTGGTTCTAGTATAATCGCTTGGGCAATGGTAGCAGTACTATTGGCAATTCTACCCGCACTGATGGTCTGGCTTACTTACAGACGTTGATTCAATGACAGTGGATGCTTTTGATCATAGCCCTGAAGCAATCGCCAGCACTAAACGTGCCTACGCTGCTTCTTTAAAGTTAGGAATTACCAAAGGGATAGATCGCAGTCGCGCCGTATTGGCTATGGCAGAGGCGATCAAACGTTCTTTTGACGATATTCTCGAAGCCAATACTTTGGATCTAGAAGCTAGTCGGGAAATGGCTATACCAGATTTGATTTTGGACTGGCTGAAGCTAACCCCAAGACGTCTGGAAGCAGCTGTAGAGATTTTGCAACGACTAGGAGAACTATCTGATCCACTGCGGCGAGTGCGTAGTGCTGACTACCAACTCGAAGATTCTCAGACCTATACGCAGCTAACACCTTTAGGAGTGATCGCGTTTATTTATGAAGCGTTTCCAGAGTTAGCGGCGATCGCAGCAGGTTTATGCATCAAAACAGGTAATTGTTTGATCCTCAAAGGTGGTACAGAAGCTAGTCACTCGAACGCGGCGATCGCTGAGGCTTTACAAGCTGGGATTGCTGATGCTGGTTTATCGCCTGGCTGTATAGAATTAATCCAGACTGAACATGGTGCTTCTATCCGTGATTTGGTCAGCCAAGACCAGTATTTAAATTTAGTCATTCCCTACGGACGTTCCAGTTTAGTACAGCAGGTAGTGCGGCAATCTACAGCACCAGTACTGAAATCAACAATGGGTAATTGTTACCTGTATTGGTCACTCAATGGCAGCTTGGAAATGGTACGTTGGATAATTGTCGATAGCCATTCTAGCCAACCAGATCCGGTGAATGCGATCGAAAAAGTCTTGATTCATCGGCAAGCTATGCCATCATCTTTAATTACCCTGTGGAACAGCTTACAAGAAAAAGGTTTTGCAATTAAAGCAGACGCAGAATTAGTAGAAGCTTTTCCCCAGTTACAAATAACTAAAGATGCAGAATGGGGAAGCGCTTATTTAACTAAAACAATTGCCTTTAAACTAGTGGATAGCTTAGAGGGAGCGATCGCTTGGATTAATCATTACAGTAGTGGTCACGCCGACTGCATCGTCACAGAATCTTACCAAGAAAGTCGGCAATTTGCCTTGGGAGTCAACAGTGCTTCCAGCTACATCAATTCTTCTCCCCGTTTCACCCGTAACCCCGCACGAGGAGATGGGGTATTTCTTGGTATGTCCAACCAGAAAGGCCATCGACGTGGCTTTATCAGCTTAGAAAGCCTAACCACGGTTAAACATATCGTGCAGGGAAATGGACGGTTCTAGCAAATGGAGAATTGGGGAAGGGAGTATCCTAGTTCCCTATTTTCCACAGACTTTGTGAAAAGAGTATTAATACTAACAGTTGAAATCCCCACCAGCAAAAGAATCTTCTAGAATGAGAGAGTGATTGAGTACATATACCAAGGAGGATGAAATAAAGCATGGCTGGTGGCGAGTCTCAGGCCCCTGTAAGTCTGTCAGACAGAGAACTGCAAATTATCGACTTAGTGGCCGCTGGCTTAACTAATCAAGAAATTGCAGCAAAGCTTGAAATTAGCAAGCGTACGGTTGATAACCATATCAGCAACATTCTCACCAAAACTGGTACAGACAATCGAGTAGCTCTTGTTCGCTGGGCTTTGCATTGGGGCAAAGTCTGCTTGAATGATGTAAATTGCTGTCCTTTGCCGAGTCCGAATATGACCGAACAAAATTACTAGTATGCTGACAAACCCATTTTGATTGGTTTTTGTTCATTTTTCTCCTCACGCCTGATGTTAAAGTGAGAACCTTTCAAAATTCAGCGCTACAGAGTACTGGAACATGGGTGAGGAGTAGGGACAGTTTTCCCCAACAATGAGAAAAATGTTTGCCAGGTTAAGCATCCCAATTGTAAGAACGAGGGTATTGGACATTTATTGGGGTATGGGGTATGAGCCATTGGGAATTACTATTACCTCTAGCACCTAGCCCTTAGCCCCTAGCTAATCAATTTTGGATTTTAGATTGACCGTAAACCTCAATCCAAAATCCAAAATCCAAAATCTCAAATTGCCACAGTCAACAAAAATTAGCAATAATCGCTAGGCTCAAAGGTTAAATTTGAAGGAAATATATATTGCTCCATTATCTTAGGGAGCAGTGCTGTTATGAATAATTTTGCTGATACCAAAATAGATGGGTTTCCTTTTGACTTATTTAATTTTGATTTAACAGCACCTCAACCCACCTTAGATGCTGATTTACTCAAACAGTTATCTTTTATTCCAGGGTTGAAAGAAATTCTCATGCTGCGGCAAGTTCATGCTTTAGAACATGCTACAGTGTGGCTTCTGAGCGAATCAAAAGTTACCCATCCTTCACCTTTTATCTCCAATCACATTCAAGTAGATAACAATTCATTTGGTGGTTTGTCTACAGAAGAAGGATTCTACCTCTACGGAGATGTAAATATTAGCGACTTGCGACGTGCAGCCACACTTGCTTTACATCGACTGATCAATGGAGAATGGGATTTAGCCGTACATCCCCGTTGTGGTACAAATGCATCAGTTGCAATGCTATTGACGGCTGGATTTGCTGTGAGTATGCATGTATTGCTACCACTAGGCATAATAGAACAACTTTTAGGTCTAGGAGTGGCAGCAACAACAGCCGCAGAATTAGCCCCTGATGTGGGTGCTTTAGCACAAAAATACCTAACAACTGCCATTCCTTTCAATTTAAAAATTGAAAACATAACACATACACCGGATTTGTCGGGACGGGAAGCATATTTTGTTAAAGTATGCTGGCGGGAGTGAGGGACAAGGGGGACAAGGGGGAAACTAATGACAATTGACCATTGACCATTGACCATTGACAATTGACCAATTTATTAATGAGAAAGCTTTACTTTTTACTTCCGGGGACAGATAGCAAGTTTGCTTGTGGTGGTCTTTGGGCAGAATTAAAAACATTTAATCTTGCCAAGGAAGTTTGTCATGCTGATGTTGTCACTTACCGTCAAAGAGAGGAAGGGAAACTCTTTATTGATGACTTGTTACAAGAGAAAAATTTAGATGATGTGATTTTTGTGATTAGTTGGGGCTTTGATGTTGCTCGACTTGCTAGTAAGCTTCAGCAATATAATGTTGTTTACCATGCCCACAGTGCAGGTTATGGATTTAAATTACCTGCAAGTATTCCGATTATTAGTGTCAGCCGGGATACGATGGGATATTGGGGGCAATCTTCACCTCATTCACTAATATATTATTTGCCGAATCAAATTAGTAACGAATTTAAAAATTTACATTTGCAAAGAGATATAGATGTATTAGTTCAAGCTCGTAAATCTTCGCAGTATTTAATGCAAGAATTGATTCCAGCTTTGCAAGAAAAATGCCAGGTATTTGTTGTTAATTCCTATGTAGAGGATTTACCAGGACTATTCAATCGCGCGAAGATTTACCTCTATGATTCTGCTGAATACTGGGCGCAGCAAGGCGTAAGTGAAGGATTTGGTTTGCAACCGTTGGAAGCTCTGGCTTGTGGTTGTCAAGTTTTTTCTAGTATTAATGGTGGTTTATCTAATTACTTAGATCCCGGTTTTAATTGCTATAAAATAGCTGGATATTCAAAAGAGTATGATGTTCAACGTATTTTGAAGTTACTGAATAATTGGACACCATCGTCATTATCTGAAGAGTTTTTGGCAGAATACAGATATGAAAATATTATCAAACGTTTAGAAGTGATTTTAGATGAGTTAAATGATTTTCTTGATCATAAAAAAGATTATGTTGGTAATATTAAAAATCTGACAAGAATGCGTTTGACTAAATTGCGCTTGCAAACACTATTTAATAAGGTGAAAAAGAAGTATTTCAAAGTTTGATAATTGATTATTTATGTAATTGACCGCAGGGATAAAAATTGAGAGAGCCAAATTCCCGATTTCTTTAAGAAGTCGGGGATCTTGTTGTTTACTATAAGCATGAATTTAAATTAACCTGAGTTCGATAGATTTCATTAGCTCAACATCCCACCCTCAAATAAATAGCTGGCTCATAGCCCAATACGGTTCAGATAAGACCAAAACCTTTATTAGGACGATAATGTAGAGACGCACCATGGCGCGTCTCTACACATCACTAATTTCACTAAAAATCCTTAACTGAACCGTATTGGCTCATAGCCAACAGAATTTTACCAAAACTCGTCAATCAGCTTTACCGAAAAATAAAAAAACCACCAATTTCTAAAATACCTTTAATTTCACCATCTTTGTTAAAGTCGTAGCTCATAATTTTTACTCCAAGTTTGTTGAAAGTTTGTATCGATTTATCTCACTTCCCATTTTGCTGGATATACAAAGGTTTGACGGAGCTGATACCGCTCTCCATGAATTTGCTTAAATATCCAATAAAAAAGAAGCAAAATTTCTCCAAAATAAGGGAAAGTTAGTGCAATGAAATATGGAATTATTGCATCTGAAGAAGGACTCAAAATTGTTGAAAATGCAGCTATTTTATGCACGATTACTACCAGAAAGCCTACTACAAAGTAGAAGTTCTATAACATCAAATGTTCTATGATAAAACCAGAAATTTCTTTCCAGTTATTTTTAATCCAATCTGACAAACTATTTGCTAAAGTTCGCAAACCTAAATCACGCAAAAATCGAAGAAATGAATTAGGTGATTTAGCAGCAGATTTCTTAGCAGAATAACTAGCGTTTCTCGCAGCATTCAAAGCACGATCAAGATCATTATTATGAGACATAGGATTTAAATGTGAATAACTTCTGCGACACAGTATATAAGCAAGTAAAAGAATCAATTAAACGGATTGAAACTATCTAACCAACTCTTTCCATTACTTACTTTCTCACTATTACGTTTCTCAAGTGCATCAAGCACAACCTTTGGTGTATATTCTTTGTATGAAAAGCTTTTCAGCCCATTAAAAATCCAGGTTCTTTCTTCAGGGCAAGAATCAATTATAGTTGCAAATAATTCCTCAAGTTTATAACCAGTTTTTGAGGAATAATCAATCAATTTGATATTCTTTTTAATTACGCCAAAAAGCTTATCTCTTCTATCCTGAAGTATCACTTCAATATTGTTCTTTTGCTCTTCAGATGGAATGTTATATTCAATCTTCCAGTTAAGTGGTTCAACAAGGTCAATTTGGTTTAGTCCAAATACTATTTTACTGTGGAATTCTTCAAGTTCTTGCAAATACCTTTGGTCTAAAGCTATAGCTCTATTACGAGCCGTCAAAACCCAAATTATAACGTCACACTTACCTAAATTCTCTTTATACATCTGGAGATATTTAGGATCAAGGTTAATATCTTCACCTAGACCAGGAGCATCAATTACTCTTAGTTGAACCGGAGAATTTTTAATTGTGCTATTAGTAAGCGTAAGTTCAATATCTTTCTGCTCAAACTCTTTGGTACAAGCAACTGTGTCACTAGTTGCCAAGTTGGTTTTAAAAAGTCTGTTAATTGTTGACGATTTGCCAACACCTGAGACTCCAATTAAACCGATTGTAGGAGGGTGTTCTTCCAATTCCTGTTTAATTTTTGGGAGTGCTTCTTTTAATTGTTCAATTTTTTGATTCATATCAATTTCCTTTTGTTCGGTGTTATTTCAATCATGTCTGAAGTGAGAAAGAATTTTGGTTCAGGTTTTGGTTCAATATGGTTGTTGAAGGAGAGCCAGAAATTGATCCAAATTTCAAATTTTCAAAAACATTCTAAATAAAACCTTCTTTTCTTATCTCACCCGCTTGCTACTGTTTTACCTTGTGGATCTTTGGTTGAATGAGATGGATCAAAATGAACTTCAACCCTTGTGCCACACATCCTCAGAATCTCAATGTCGAAGTAAGAAACTTTCTCAAAAATTTTGATACTGCTTCCTGTCATATCATCTATTTGTGAGTCGTAAAGAGCTTGCTGCAAATCACAATAAGGCTCTATCGATTTATCTCACTTCCCATTCTGCTGGATATACAAAGGCTGAACAGTCCTGATATTGATCTCCATGAATTTGCTTAAAGATCCAAGAAAAAAGAACCAAAATTGATCCAAAATAAGAGAAAGTTAGTGCTATAGAATATGGGACTTATCGCATCTGCACAAGGACTTAAAACTGTTGAAAAGGCAAGACTTGCAAAGGGTTGGGCGCGTCAAGCTTCTATTTGGTATGGAGAAGCACACGTTGAATTACCGACATTGAAGCGATTTTTGGCGGGTAAAGTGGCAGTTCGCCAAGAAAATTTCGAGGCTATTTGCAAAGCCGTAGGAGTGGACTGGAAGCAGATTGTAGATTGGGAAAAAAGTGGCCAAAACCGAGTTGAGGACAATTCTGATATAGCACAGATATGTCTTAAGGAAGATTGTAATGAGATGCATGATGTGCAAATTTTCTATGGTCGGGAACAAGAACTTGAAAACCTTAAACAATCGATTTTGCAAAATAGATCCCGTGTAGTGACACTATGTGGTCAACCGGGAATTGGTAAAACTGCTTTGGCTGCAAAATTAGCAGAAGAAGTGAAATCTGATTTTGAATATTTTAGTTGGCGATCGCTTAACGATTCAGTAGCACCAAGTTTGTTAAAACTGCTGTCAGGTTTGATTAAGTTTCTATGTAGCGAAGAAGAGACTGATTTCCCTAGCGATGTTGATGAATTGATTGACAAGTTGCTCAACATTTTTAGCAATCACCGTGTTTTGTTAGTGCTTGATGGTTGGGAAAACATATCGCGAACTCAAAGCATGGAAGGTTCCCAAACAGATTATGAAAAATATAGCAAATTACTCAAACGAATCGCAGAACGAAAGCATAAAAGCTGCGTTGTAATTACCACTCAGGAAGAACCAAAGGAATTATCGTCACTCCAAGATACCCCATGTGTAAAAACCAGATTGAAGGGTTTAGACTTTCAAGCAAGTCTGAAAATATTGAATGCTAAGAAGCTAATTTTTGTACCACAGCAAGCAGAAAAGTTAATTAATGACTATAACGGCAATCCATTAGCATTGAATCATATTTGCGAACATATTCAAAAAGTATTTGCAGGAAATGTATCGCACTATGAAACAAAATATACAATTCTCTTTCCATTAGAATTTGAAACTGCAATCAATAAAAACTGTGAGTTTTTATAGCGGTTCTCGCTCAGATGAGGTACATTCTCAAAGTTGAAATGATTTATCTATGAAGTCTAGCTATACTTCATTAGCATAGGAAACGCTATATCAGAATTGGAATCTTATACTTTACAAATTATCGCTACCGAATCTATACCAATAGAGTATGAAAAATTGAACTTACAAATACAGAATAATTTTGACGTATCAAATTCAGATTTACAGATTGCTTTATCGTCACTTTTTGAGCGTTCGTTAATCGAAAGAAACTCTCAAGGTATCGCAATGTTTTACAATCTCCAACCTGTGATCAGAAAGTGTGTCAGAAAGTTGCATGGAATTACGTAGCTTACTTTAAAATATAGAACACTAATTAGATATTGGATTGTTCATATTTAAAAAACTGTAAACTAATGAGCAAAAGATAATAATTTTAGTATCAGTATAGACATGCTAATTCTATAAAATCTACATATACCTTAAGTATGAGTTATTGCATCAATCCTAAGTGCAGACAACGTTACAACCCAGACGAATCGGAAATATGTCTAAGTTGTGGCACTTCATTACTGATTAACAATCGCTATCGCGTAAATAAGCGTATAAAAAGTAATCAATCTGTTTGTACTGAAATATTTGAAGTAAAAGACTTGACTCCAAAGGATAGTGATGAAAAGAAGATTCTTAAAATAATTTATGATGATGATTCCCAAAGAGATAATGGCGAAAAAAAGTTTACCATTTTGACTAGATTATTTAAACGAGAACAAGATTTTTTAACTGAAAATAGAAATCCAGGTATCCCTCTAGGATATGACAAATTTTCTTTGACGTTGAGCAATGGGAAAGAAATACATTGCTTAGTTATGGAAAAAGTCAAGGGGATAAATCTAGAAGAATGGGTAGAAAACAACGGAGCGATTACACAAGAACGGACTTTGAGATGGCTGAAACAAATAGTTGATATTCTCGATTTTATACATGAAGAGAAAGACTTCTTCCATCGAGATATTAAGCCATCAAATATTATGCGGCGACAAATAGATCAAAAATTAGTGTTGATAGACTTCGGCACGGTAAAAGAAATCTGCTTTAATCAGCATGGATCACAAATAACTACACAGATAGGGACACCAGGTTATCAACCACCTGAACAAAGTCAGGGACAGGCAGAAAAAAAATCGGATTTCTACGCACTTGGTAGAACTTTTGTGTATTTATTAACAGGTAAACAACCGCGTCAGATGGAGACAGAAGGAGCAATTTACAGATGGTATGAACACATCAATTCTCCCATTTCTCAGTCACTAATTAAGTTAATTAATGACTTGATGGAAGAACATATAAGTAAGCGTCCTGAAGATACGCAAACTATTTTGGCACGCCTCGATCATATTCAGGAAGAAATTGCAAAATTCCCATCATCTATATCTTCTAAGGTTGTGTCCCAAACTCCAACTAATCCGCCTCAACATAGAGTTGCATCTTCAACTCCAACTAACCGACCCCAACTAGAAAATCAACAAAGACGGGATTTGATAAAGAGTGTAGCTATAGCCTTTGGAGTTATTGGAATAGCATTATTGATTCCATTACTCGTTGGACGAAATAACCAAGCTCAAAATAAAGATATACCTATTATGCCTCTAACGTCCCCTTCTACAACTCTTCTCTCAGAAGGTTGTGATTTTAAACTAGGAGATAATATCAGTTGTGGCGAAGAAAGTTTGATTTCTCAGAGTGGTCAAATGAAAGACCCTCCCCAGGAGAAAGTCCAAGGAATGGGTGAAATCAAAGAAGGTAACTACAGTAAAGCACAAGAGTTACTTGAAAAAGCTTGGAACCAAACTTTTGAAGATGGAAAACCAGACCCTGAAACTCTAATTTATCTAAACAATGCTAAAATTCATAACTTGATTAATCAACAAAAAAATTCTCAACAAAAGATTTATACTATAGCAGTAGCCGCTCCCCTAAAATACATAAAAGAAGAATCAGACATTTTTAATCAAGGCTTAGAAATGCTGCGTGGAGTTGCTCAAGCACAAGATAAAGTGATAAAAGAAGAAGGGATATATTTGCAAGTTGCGATCGCCAACGACGCAAATAATATAGAAAAAGCACCTGAAATCGCCGAACAACTAGGCAAAAATCAAGATATTTTAGGAGTTATAGGACATTATTCTAGCAGTATCACTCAAGCTGCACTTCCAAAATATCAAGAGAATGGATTGACATTAGTTTCACCAGCAAGTACTTCAGTAAAATTATCTGGTCAAAAAAACTTGTATCGTATTGCTCCTGATGATGCTGTGGCTGGTCTGGCTATTGCAGAGGATCTAAAAAATAAGCCAAATCCCCAGATAGTTGCAATATTTTGGAGTAAGGGTGAAGCATTTAGTGAATCTCTCAAAGGAGAAGCAGAAAGAGGATTAGGAATTGACAGGGTTGTTAACTATAACATAGAAAATAGCGAAATATTTAATTTAGCAAGTGATAATTTCAATGTAGAGAATGCCCTTAATGAAGCTAAAAAACAAGGAGTAACTGCAATTATTCTTATTCCTGATGGTGGTCAAACTAAAGCTTTGACCAACGCATATGCTGTAATTCAAGCAAATAAAGACCCCAATTTCATCTTTATCGGAGGAGATACTCTCTACAATAGTCGCACGATAGAAAATGTAAAAAAAAATGCGGCAAAAAATCAGCTTATAATAGCTGTATCATGGCATCCGTTGAATAACGAGCTATTCTCTAAATCCACAGAAAAGTTATGGCGGACAAAAGATGTCAGTTGGCTAACCGCTACAGCCTACGATGCTAGCCTTGTACTAACTGAAGCTATTAAGCAAGACCCCAGTCGAAAAGGTGTTAATAAAATTATATCTGCGGCTGGCTTCAAAGTTAACCAGGGTGCAACAGGAGAAATAAGTTTTAATGAAAGCGATCGCACCGATCCTAAAAGTACTTTAGTCAAGGTCTTACCCTATTGCCAGCCAGGGTCAGGTTATCGTTTTGTTCCTGTTAACTATCCCAAAAAGTGTATTTCAAGCTAAATTTACGCAGATACAGGGGAGCATGTGACTTGCAACATAAAAATGTCCTCATTTGTACTGATAATATTTATCGAACTCAGGTTAGATTAAATGTAAGTCATCATTGACTATTTCTCTGACTTTAGCCGCAGAATCTTGTTGTAATGCTGCTGTGATGATCGCCTGTGCTTTTGGTATAGTCAATTGAGCGATCGCACTCTTAAATCCAGGAATCGCTTGGGGATTGAGACTCACTTCATCTAGCCCCAAGCCTAATAAAATTGGTGCTGCTAGGGGATCGGCGGCGATTTCACCACATAACCCCACCCAGATACCAGCAGCATGTCCAACTTCGACGGTTTGCTGGATCATTCGTAATACTGCTGGGTGCAAAGCATCGGTTAAATTTGCCACTTTGGGATTGGTGCGATCTGCTGCCATGATATATTGACTCAGATCATTAGTACCAATACTGAAAAAGTCTACTTCCCTAGCTAACTGGTCGGCAATAGTGACTGCTGCTGGTACTTCTACCATAATCCCTATTTCCATGTCTTCATCAAAACCAATATCAACTTGACGTAGTTCTGCTTGCACTTGCGCTAGTATTGCTTTTGCTGCTTGGATTTCTGTAAGAGTCGCAATCATAGGAAACATGATTTTGATTTGATAGTGAAGGCTAGCCCGTAAAATAGCCCTTAATTGAGTTTTCAAAACTTGGGGACGATCCAAACAAAAACGAATTCCACGCCAACCTAAAAAAGGATTAGTTTCTACACCCACACCTAAATAAGGAATTGACTTGTCTCCACCAACATCGAGGGTACGAATAATCAAAGGACGATTATCTAAAATTTGCGCGATCGCTTGGTAAACTTCTAATTGCTGTTCTTCAGTAGGAGCGATCGCACGATTAAGATAAAGAAACTCCGTCCGCAGTAGTCCGACACCTTCTGCACCAAAATTCACAGCTTGTTGTGTATCATGAACACTGCTGACATTAGCGAACACATTTATTCGGTGGTGATCGCGAGTCATACAAGGCTGATGAGCAATATTGATTATTTGTTGCTGGATTGCGTGTTGTGCATTTTGCTTCGCTTGAAGTGCTACCAGAGTTTCTGCTTCTGGTTGTACCCAAACTTTACCCATCTCCCCGTCAATAGCTAACTGTGTACCATCGTTTAGCTGTAGTATTTCTAATGGTAAGCCAACAATTGCTGGAATACCCAAAGAACGAGCAAGGATGGCTGTATGGGATGTAGCACTACCACCTGTGATACAAATACCCAAAATCCTTGTCGGATCTAAGCTAGCTGTATCTGAAGGAGTCAGATCAGCCGCTACTAAAATAGCTGGTTGGGATACATCCACAATTGTCATTGGAGTCCCTGATAATACCCGTAATACTCGCTGTCCCACATCAACGACATCAGCGATTCGTTCTTGTAAATAAGGATCATCAAGATGGCGATAGTTATTTGCTACCTCATTAATTACTCCTTGCCAAACAGCTTCCGCATTGAGGTGCTGGCTCAAGATACGTTCCTGTGCAGTTTCTAGCAAAGTTGGATCTTCTAAAAATAATAAATGGGCATCAAAAATAGCAGCTTCCGCATCACCAATTTGAATCGACGAGTGCGACAGCAAAGTTTGAATTTCTTGTTGGGCAGTGTGCAGTGCTATTTGTAATCTTTGCCACTCATCGTTAGAGTTTTCTATGTGATAATGCTGTACTTCTTCGAGAGAAGTCGTTTGATTCGAGCTTATGGGCGTTTTTCGATAGCGAAAACAAGGTGCGATCGCTACTCCACCAGAAGCGGGGATACCTTGGAGAGAGGAGAGAGTGTGGGAAGTGGGGGGAGTTTGGGGAGTGTGGGAAGTGGGAGGAGGAGTATTTTGTTCACCGAAATTGGTGGTAAATAGTGTTTGTAATGCGGCTAGTGCTGCTTCTGCGTCAGTACCAGTGGCAGTAATGACAATTTCGTCTCCTTGACGTACTCCTAACATTGCTACTTGGTTGATACTGTCAGCGCGGACAAATTCGCTAGATTTAGTAGCATTTTTGACTTTTATTTGGGATTGAAATCGAGCAGCACACCCTACAAATTGAGCTGCGGGACGGGCGTGCAATCCAAACCTATTGCTGACTCTGAGCTTAATTTCGTTTGTCTGTGGCGTGTCATGAGTCATTGGTTCTTCACTAATGACAAATGAGAAATGACTCTCATCCAAACCTAACTGAGTTGCTTTTGCTACTAATGCTCCCTGTGCTTCTGCGATTACCTGTTGCATGTCATTACCAGCTGCGGCTGCAACTACTGCGGCGATCGCACCTTCAACTAGAGGCGCTGCACACAAATGTATTTGCTGTTGTTGTTCAAGTGGGAGGAACTCTAGCGCCATTTCTGCACTCATCAGGGCGCTACCGAGATCCATCAGCACCAACACACCATCATCACTATATACAGATGCGATCGCCTCATAAACCTGTATTGCATCCGTACCGAGAGGATTTGCGGGATCATCAATTCCTGCTGCGACGGCGATGGGAACATGATCTTGAACCATCTGTACTGCAAGTTCTCGCACGCCTTCTGCTAGCCGTTTGCTGTGAGAAACAATAACAATTCCAATCACGGAGACACCGTTAATTAATTGCGGATTGCTTTCTTCAACCTCATTATCAGGGGTAACTCAAATTTTTGGGTGAATTTTCAGCAAACCGTAATCTAGCTTGAAAATGGGGATCGGGGATAAGGGATCGCTTAAGAGGTTTTCATACCCCTTCCTATTCAACCCCGAAGAAAGATGATGGTATCCGCTTATTTGTACGACTGCTGTATGCAGGAATGCAAGAGTGATGCATTCCCGTGTCCTCACACTGCCCTCACCTTTCCATTTTCTCTTCAGAAGCAGCCTCTGGTGGCAAATTTGCTAAAAATTGTTGTAGTCTCATTCGCTCTATGTAAGGCCAGCCACCCTCTGACTCAATATCTTTAAGTAATGAGTACAGTGCTTGACGATTATTAGGCAAATTATTCTGAAAAGATCCATCTCGAATCTCTCGGTGTAATTCTTCCAACTGTCTTAATAAAGCCAAAAGAGCAATAGTATCTCCTTGACAAAATGCCACTGCATCATGTACGACGCTCACGATGTCTTGTAATTTACAAGATAATTTCTCTGACTCAAAAATTCTGCTTTGATTCATGCGAGCTTCTATAAACTAGACCAACTCAAATTTACCGAAGATATTTTACTTTCATTGTTTGCTAAAAGACGTGTTTACGGAAAACTCAAGAAAATATGCTTTTAAGTTGCATAATTACCCTTAATTTAGCTCTCCATTAGCTTATGCAAAGTATGTTGCTCTGAATTATAAGTTACAGTAGAGATACTCAGTATAGCCTGTTGGGAGCTAAATGCGATCTCAGCATTTTTGATAAATACATGGTAAATGTGAGATCGCTTTGATTTTGAGTTAAAAAAAATCGTATGATCTGGCTGATGATCCCCCATAAAAATATGGGCTGTATGTAATGGCGGCACATATATCACAAAACGACAAAGGCGATACCACAAAAGTAAAAATACTGGCAGACTCACGGACAGTGGGTGATCACCCAAACAAGTTGTATTAACCATATTACAGTTGTTTACAACTTGACAAAGCCGTCCAAAGGTCAAAAACAGTATCTTCATTTGTAGGAATCTGCTCAAGTTACTGTGTATCGGGGTGTACTCATCCATAAACACACCCTAACTTTAACCAAATGCCGCCAAAAATGAAACTGCTAGTTTTTGCTTGTCTTTGAGATGCTTTCCTAATTGGATGCTGTGTCTTGGCTAGTCTGATGTTTTAAGCTTCAGGCTCAACAAGTAAAACTTTGAGTTAATTGCAGTTTTACAACTTAAGATATCAATTTTTGACATTGAGGTTGACCATGAGGTTTCGCGCTGTAATTGTTGCACTCTTGGCTTTGTGCTTGGGGTTACTAACTGCTTGTAGTGAGGGTCCTACTGCTGGTAGTACGGATTTACTCACCTACGATCAAATTAAAGGAACTGGTCTGGCGAACAAGTGTCCCCAACTCACAGAAACGAGTCGTGGTTCTATTCCCATTGATGCTAGCCAATCCTACGTCATAAAAGAACTTTGCTTAGAACCAACCAATTTCTTTGTAAGAGAAGAACCTGCTAATAAGCGTCAAAAAGCTGAATTTGTTGCAGGTAAATTAGTAACTCGCAAGACCTATTCGTTGGATCAAATCGAAGGCGACCTAAAAATTAATTCTGATGGTAGCCTTACCTTTGTGGAAAAAGATGGCTTTGACTTCCAAGCTACTACCGTGCAATTACCTGGAGGTGAGCGAGTACCTTTCTTGTTTACCGTCAAAGGTTTAGTTGCTCAGTCACAACCTGGTATGACCAGCATTAATACCTCAACAGATTTTGAAGGTGCTTTTAGAGTTCCTTCTTATCGTGGTGCTACCTTCTTAGATCCTAAAGGTCGTGGTGTCGCCAGTGGTTATGACAATGCTGTGGCTCTTCCTGCTCAGTCTGATAATGAAGAGCTTCTTCGCGCTAATGTTAAGCGTGCTGATGTTCTTGAGGGTAAAATTTCTCTTTCTGTAGCCAAAGTAGATAGTTCTAGTGGTGAAATTGCAGGTACATTTGAGAGCGACCAACCTTCTGACACTGATTTAGGTGCTGGTGAGCCTAAAGATGTGAAAGTTCGTGGTATCTTCTACGCTCGCTTGGAACCAGCTCGTAGCTAAATGATTTTCATTATAAAACTTGAGTTTTACTCAAGATGGCTATTGTTATGGTCTTTGTGGCGATCGCAATAGCTAATCCCTAATCACCCTTGTAACATTTATTCTACAAGGGTGATTTTATTTAAGTATTTTTTCTGGTCAAAATTTTCTTTCTCTAATTGCTATCTCTTGAAACTCAGTTTTTATATATACTTCATTTTTATCTTTATTTACTTAATTTAAGTACAATCTCGGTTTCAATTCAAGTAAAAAATTTTATATGTTTTGTATGTGTTTGAAAAAACAGTAGGTCATACCAAAGTTAACTAAATAATTACTCTTTTCGCTGATTTAAATCCTGTCTTCATTGTCATACTCCTAATAGCAGACACTTCACGACTAATTCTTTGTGTCCGCTATGGGAGTTAGTTTCCATGTCCGTATTTTTGATTGAAATCTTTAAATGCACGACATGCACAATTGGAGCTTGGTTCAGCAGTGAATAACTGTTTGTTTGCTAAGAAAAACAAAATGGTGCTATGCCAACTACACTCACCCATGAACTGAAGCATGAAATCTTACAGTTGCTACGAGAATATCAGCAATCTCGTTCGGCAAATGTTCGTAATCAACTGGTAAAACTCAATTTTGGATTGGTAAGAAAAGAAGCTCACTATTGGATAAACCAGTGCCATGAAAGTTATGAAGATTTACTCCAGGTCGGCTGTCTCGGTTTAATTCGAGCAATTGAAAGATTTGAAATTTCAAAAGGTCATGCCTTCAGTTCTTTTGCCATTCCTTACATTAGAGGAGAAATTCAACATTATCTCAGAGATAAAGGTGTTACCGTACGGATTCCCCGACGCTATCTAGCAATACAACAGCAGGCTATAGGAGTGTCACGTTCTTTCCAGGAAAAATACAATCGCCAACCAACCGACGCAGAATTAGCCGCAGCACTGGAAATTTCTACCCAGGAATGGCAGGAAATTAAATTGGCATGGATAAATCGCGCTCCTTTAAGCTTGGATGTACCAGTCCAGGATGGAGAAGAGGGATCTACTTGCTTGGGAGAATTAGTTGTTGATCATCGCTATCGTAGTTTTCAGCTAGCACAAGAAGATCAAATTCGCTTGCAACAAGCACTGTTCCAGCTCGAAAAACGTACCCGTGAAGTCTTGGAATTTGTGTTTTTACACGATTTAACACAAAAACAAGTAGCAGAGCAGCTAGGTATTAGTGTTGTCACTGTTTCTCGCAAAGTCAAAAAAGGGCTGGATCTGTTGAAGCAGTCAATGAGTGTCGCAGAAGATTAAATGCTAAAACTTAGGTTATAACGGTATCAGATTTCACACTTGCTTTAATTTATAAACATGTTTAATTTGATACGTAAGTTTTTCTTGGTGAAAGAGAGGGGCTGATGGGTATAAATTTAAAAATATTAGTTGCAGCCATTTCTGTTTTAGCGATCGCCTCCTGTGGTTCTGAAGGTGAACAACAATCTAGTAATCCAACACCAGCGCCTAATACATCAGCAAAAACGCAGAAACTACCAGCACAATCATTTAATAACCCTGTAGTGCCTGCTAAAGCAACTTCATTCACTTCTGCTTCTACTGGCTTGATTCAATCCACAAATGCGAAAGCACGGATAGATATTGTTTCAAAAGGACGTAATGACCCGTTTGCTCAAATTGTTGGACAATCTCCCTTAGAAATAGCGAATTCTACTACCAGAATGCGGACTGTCCCCAGATTACTACCTTTACCAATTACCAACACTAGAGCTAAATTAATAGCGACAAGAACACCGCAAAAAAGCAGTGTAGTGTTAAATGCCAAATTAAATAAATCAAAAAACAATATCAACAAAGCAGTTTCAAACAAAAATCTTCCAAAATTCACTCCTGTCTTACCTAAACTCATACCCCCGGTTGTTCCTGAGCAACGTTTAGCATCTGTATTACCACCACCACCACAACCAGATTTAGCCAAGGCTGTTTTTGTGAGTGGTGTGGTTATGGTTGGTAATCAACCCCAAGCTATTATCAAAGTACCAAATGAGCCAACTAGTCGCTACGTACAGGCAGGACAGCGATTAGCAAACGGAGTTTTAATCAAACGTATTGAAATGAACGAAGGTTCAGAACCAATCATAATTCTGGAACAATATGGTATTGAAGTTAGCAGAATGATTGGTGAAGCACCTGCTAGCAGTCCACCAACCGCGACAACAACCACCACTGCTAATCCTGTTTCAGCAGCATCACCAGCCTCTAGTCCAGTTGATATTGGTTCTTCGTGAACTACTTAGCTTAAAAATGGGTGTGGGGATGTAAAGGTGTAGGGGTATAGGGGTGTAAGAAGAGTCATATTTTTATTCACGCTGGTTTAAGCAGTCCAGTGCTGGTTACTTAACAGGATAAACTAGAGTGCGGGGCTTCTGTCGCAACTAGTTAAAAAAGATGAACACAAAAGAAAAGGTAGAATTTACTGATTTACCTCTGGCAGTTTATCGTGAGGTAGCAGCTCATCTACGGCAAGTGGAAGGAGTGGAAGTAGAATTGATTCCGCAATCTTCCCCACAGTTTGATTACAATCAAAGCCAAATTGCTGGTTTGTGGATTTCAGTTTCTCCTGACTCTAGTTCTGTTAGTCAGCAAAGAGTGGAACAAATTTTAGCTTACTATCGTGATCGTTATATGTGAGTTGAATCAAATTCAAAGCATCGCATCTTGGGTAAAGTTTCTCTACCCAATTTTTTTATGTGTTGGAAAACTTGATTGTTTTTAGGTTGCAAAAATACCTTAATGCACACAAAAGTGACAATATTTTGCAAAAAAATCTAATTTCAATAAAACTTGACTCGATAGTAGCTATAATTTTGGTAGTGTCATGTTATACGTCAATTAATTAATATATTACTTTTTTTATAATAAGGCTCTTTTAGTTCGTGACAAGCGAAATAGTTATTCCAGGGAAGCAATCACTTAGTTCTTTTCAAAAAGTATTACTAGAAACGATTCCTCATATACCTGGACATGGAGGAAGGGATGTAATATTTGCAATAGACCTAACAGAAAGTGTCGGATATAACGATGAGGGACGTACGCGCTTACGTCAGATTATTGAAGATAGTTTACAACCAGGTGACTCTGTTTATATTGTCCCCTTTGCCAGAAACACAATTATATCAGATACAGGATCGAGTGTAAATCCATTAGGAACATCTGTACATATTTCTCATAAAAGTAAAGAAAATATTGATCGAGTTTTAAAGAAAATTCCTTTTGCATCTGATCCAAATCACTACGGAACAGATATCCAACAAGCTGAATTAACTATTTATCAAGGTGTAGCACAACTCAATCAAAATCGTTTACAAAAAAATCAACCAATCAAACCGCAATCTGTGGTTTGGCTTACCGATGCACCTTTACTTACAAAACCAGGTATTACTTCAGAAATTTGGAATGAAACTCCTGGTGAGAGTCCTTTTAGGGTAGATAATTCTCCAGAAAGTCAACAACGACAAGCTTGGATTCAAACATTACCTTTGAAAGAGCGATCGCTCTTGATTAAAACTCAAAATAACAAACAATACACACTCACTATAGTAGATATTCCCCCGACAGTACAAGAACTTTGTACACCAGCACCAGGAGATCGAGAAACTTGTCTAGTAAATTCTTATTTATTTAAGCAACTTTGGCTACCTGGCTTAATTTCATTATTAATATTTACCGGATTTGTTTGGGGAATCATGAAATTGTACAAGCTTCAAAAAAAATGGGAATTAATCGTAGATTTTGAAATCACAGAACAACCAGAAGATCAAAAATGTCGATTACCCAACAACAAACGCATTGCGATTGGTGAATATGATCCTAGCTGCGTAGATTCCATTGATTGTCCAGGAGCAGAAGTGAGAGGATATTTAGAACGTAAAGGTGAAAATCTTTATCTCACACCGACAAATGATGCGCCAATTTATTTAAATGGTCGCGAAATCAAATCACGCGCTCTGATATCTAATTCTCGATTCCGAATAAATTGTCCTGATGCTCGTAACCGTGAATACGAAATAGTAATCAAAATCAATAAATAGCCTGAAATATTAGGTATAAATTCTATGATTAATATCACTGGTAATGAACTTCAATATCGGGGAATTAACCGAACAGTATGTATCGGTTTAGGTGGTACTGGACGTGATGTATTGATGCGAATTCGACGGTTAATCGTAGACAGATATGGAGATTTAAATAACTTACCAATTGTCAGTTTTGTTCACATCGATACTGATAAAGCAGCAACTCAAGTAACTGGTATTCGTACAGGAAGTATTTATCATGGTGTTGACCTCAGCTTTACAGAAGCAGAAAAAGTCAGCGCCACTATGTCTACTAGCGAAGTTACTATGTTTGTGCAAGGACTAGAACGGCGCTCTGAGTATACTCGTCATGGTCCCTATGACCACATTGGAATGTGGTTTCCCCAACAGTTAATTAGAAATATCAAAGCTGTAGAAGAAGGTGCTAAAGGTATTAGACCAGTAGGCAGATTAGCATTTTTTCATAATTATCAAAAAATTACTACAGCAATTGAAACAGCAGAAAGACGGACTAGGGGACATGAGCCAATATTACTAAAAACTGGTTTAAAAATTGAACCGGGACTAAATATTTTTGTTGTAGGTTCTCTGTGCGGTGGTACAGGGAGCGGTATGTTTTTAGATGTTGCTTATAGTCTCAGACATCTTTATGTAAATCAAAATGTACAGATTGTCGGCTATTTAATAATTAGTCCACAATTATACGGCAATACTCCTAGCATGAGTGCCAATACTTATGCTGCTCTTAAAGAACTAAATTATTATAGTATCCCCAGTACAAAATTTGAAGCTTGTTATGACATTCAAAATCTAGTTTTTGTTCAAGAACGTCGTCCAGCCTTTGACTATGCTTATTTAGTTTCTCATCAAACTGGGGGTGAATATCAAATTTTAACTCAAGGTAAGTTGTGCAATGTCATTGCTCACAAAATAGCTTTAGATTTTTCTGGTGAATTAGCACCGATAGTTAAAGGAAATCGAGATAATTTTTTGCAGCATTTAATTCAGTGGGACAAGCATCCTCGTCCTAATGGTCAGCGCTATTTAACTTTTGGATTATCAGCAATTTATTTTCCTCGCGATACTATTGTGCAAATTGCTTTAACTCATGTGAGTTTACAACTAGTAAAATTCTGGTTAACTGGTGAAGGTCAAAGTCCAGACCCTGTGACTTTACTAGAAAGATTTATTCTTCAATATCGCTGGCACAGTGACTTAGCAAAAAAAGATGGTATAGTTACTAGACTTACAGAGTCAGTGCAAGAATCGAACAAAAGTTTTACTAACGCAATCTCGGCATGGAGAACTAAGTTAGAAAAGCTAATTACTAATTGTCAAAATCGAGATGACCGCGATAGTGTTCGTCAGCAGTTGGGAAGGGAATTTCGTGAACAATTTCGCAAAATTCAACCAGGAGAAACAGAGAGTAGTAGAGGAATTTGGTTGACAAGGTTATTACAAATTGCTCCAAATATTACAAAGGAGCTACAGTCTAATATTGATGATTTCATTATTCAGTTACTCACACCTAGCGATCCTAACTTTTCAATTAAAAGTAGTCGTGATTGGCTAGATATTTTGCAATATGAATTGAGTAATTATCTCCAGAATATCCAAGAAGAAATGATGAGGTTTAATGGATGGAAGACTCTTGAAGATGTAGAGAGAAAATGGCGCAATGCAGAACAAGTAATAGAAGATATTGAGCAAAAACCAAGTATTCCCTTTATTAGTAATAAAAATAACCAAGTCCAAGTAGAAGCGAAAAGAGTCGTAAAAGAAGTTTGCGATTTAATTAAACAAAATTTTGACTTTGCAGTCCTTCAGGAAGCTTTGCAAGTTGTCACTAATTTAGAAAAACACGTTCAAGAAAGAATCACCTTACTTGCTGCGTTTAATAGCTTAGTAGAAAGTTTGCACAATATTTATGAGAAACAAGAAAGAGATTTAAAACAACTAAATTTTGATGAGATGAGCGGTGAAGCTATCTTTGATAGCGAAGATGTTGAACTTTGTTATCAAACTATGTTACCAAAAGACGATTTTCGTCGCCAACTAGTATTAGCAAGTGCAGAAATTACTGAACTAACTGGAAAAGGACAGAGTTTAGCAAGTTTTGTTGATCGCGATCGCGCAATAGCACTCCAACTTCAAAAAGAAATTGATGTCAATGTTGATAAATTATTTGCTCCTCGCTGTAGCAATATCGTTAACTCTGTAATTAAGCGGTTCATGCAAAATTATTCAATTTCTGCGCGTTCAACTCGTTTAGCACAAATTATGCAGGAAGCTGAACCACTGCTGAGTCTAAATTTAAGTGATCCTTACTTTCGTGATGATCCTGCTAAAAGTAGTCAACTTATAGGATTTAAAGATGTAGATGAGTTAGAAGTACAGCAATTTAAAATCTTATTGGGGAAAGATTTGGGAATTGCTGGTGACAAATTTAAACCCACCCAATCTGATGATGAAATTTTAATTGTGAATGAGTACGCTGGTTTTCCTCTGAGATTGATTAGCAATCTGGAGAACATGAGAAATCCTTACTTGCGCGAACTTAATTCTCCCACTTCTTTTCTCCATAATGATTCTCGAATTTCTTTCCCTGATATTGTCCCCCCTGATGTCAGAGTTATCGAAGAATTAGAGGATGTTTTTTATCCAGCTCTTGCTTTTGATTTATTACAAGAAAACCAGGAAAATCATGAATTAGAATTTCAATATTATGATAGCTTGCGTGATATCTATAATACTGCATCTTTGAGTCCAGAATGGAGTCAAGCATTAGAAGAACTTTCTAACCGCAAGGACATAAGTACAGAGTTACATAAACGTTTGGATAATGAAATCTCTCGGATAGCAAAACAGCCAGAACTTTGGGAAAGCGAATACTTACCGAAGTTGCGAGAGTTCGTCAAACAAATTGATGAATTACCAGAAGACAGTCCAAATTACCCTTATAAAGCAACAGTTGTAGGAACACCCTATAGCAGCGATCCTACAGCAAAAGAAGGAATTATTATTCGTTTTCGGAGAAAAATGGATGAGCGATTTAACTCTACTGCACAGCGAAGTTTTGCGCCTACAAATACAATAACTCAGAAAGCTATACCTGGTGAGATAATTATTGATTCATCTGGAGATTTCAACGATAACAGAGTCAAAAGGCGTTCCGAACTAGAAAAATTAAAGCAGGATTTAGAAGAAGGATTTTTAACAACAGAAGAGTACGAAAGAGAACGGCAAAGAATATTTAACAAATATCCATTGTAATATCATAGCTGTCAAAACATCTGATTATCCTGTTTTTCTTTATACAGTTTATTGAACTGTCAATATTAACTTTATATTTAAGTAAGTCGGTGATTATACATCAAACTATGTTGAGTAACATAAAACTATTGAAATAAGTTCGTAGTAAGGACTTTAGTCCTCACTACAAGTCTTTGGTTATTTGCAGTTTATTACTTACAAGCTAACAAGGTTATTTCATGCCACCAATATCCAGTACCCTAATAATTTTATCTTTCATATTAGTCATTTTACCCTCTGTGTTTGTTATATTTTTACGAATTGCTCTTTATAAACATCTGACCTTTTTAGAACAGCGAGTTAGAAGATTAATTAATAGACAAGAACGTGGACAACAACCGAAAATTATCGAAGATTTAGAAAGAAGATTTGCACATGCAAGTAAAAATCTAGATCATGTTAATACTACCGCATTAATTGAAGATGCTTATAGTCGAGAAAAAATACGTTTCATTACTTGCGAGCAAATTGATTATTTATGTCGAACTTTGCCAAACTTATTACTAGCTTTTGGTTTGTTTGGCACTTTTGTGGGTATTACATTTAATTTATATACGCTTGGTCAAACCATTAATCAAACTGACGCTACTAATGTTACTACCTTGGTTGCAGAATTAGAGAAACCACTCCAAGGTATGAGTATAGCCTTTGTTAGCAGTTTGATAGCGTTATGTTTTAGCGCTTTACTAACAGTCATAAATTTATCTAGAAATACAAATTTATTAAAATACCGCTTAATTAGCTGCTTAGAAGATTATTTAGATAATATTTATCAACCTCAAGTCCAAGGTGACACTCGTCTTGATAAGATTGTGAATAGAATGGTGTCCCAACAGGAAAGATTTTTAGCTAATTTTGGTAATACAGTTCGCACAGCAGTAGAAACATCATTAGGAAAAGTAACACAGCAAATAGCAGATAGTAATAAAGAGGTTGCTGATTTAGCTAAACAAGTTTATGAGAGTTTTACACAATCTGCTGGAACCATATCTGCTGCTGCGAATGAGTTTAAGTTCACTATTGAAGAATTAAATCAAAAAGCAGATATATTTAAACAAGCTGCTGATACTTTTGATCAAAGTCAGTTTCCGGCAAAATTATCAGAAGCTACAGCAGATTTAGCTACAATACAGGAAAATTTTTCTCATTCTACCGTTAGTTTAGCCGAAGCAACAACAGCTATAGCTACAGTAGTAAAAGAGGTTCAGAGTTATAGTCAAGAATTAATTAATCTCGGCACAGAAATTAAAGAGATTAATGCAACTTCTGTACAAGTGTTAAATTTGCATCAAAATAATCAGCAATCTCTGAGTGAGATTATTCCCCAACTGAAACAAGGAGGAGCGAGTTTTTCAAAAGCTGTTAACAAATTGGATAAATTAGAACAGAGAATTACTAATGATGCAGAGAGTTTAGAACAACTCATAGATAATGTTAAAACCTATACTCAGCAAGTAAATTCAGCAATAGAAATGACAGGCGATCGCTTGATTTCTAATTTATCTCAACAACTAGGTACAAACCAGAAACAAACTCAAACTGTAATTGCTAATTTAGAAGGATACGCCAATCAATTGAGTGTCAAATTAGACACACTTACTTTAGACATGGTGCAGTTAATTAAAGACAATAACGCAGGTTATAAAACAGTAGGAAACAGTCTCATAGCAGGTGTAAATAACCAGACTGTAGAAGTTACAACAAGTATACAAGAATGCATCAACAATCTCAAAGATACTAAATTTGAAATTTACAGATTGAGGCAAAATTTGGAAAAAGTTTTAGAAAAAACACCAGATACATTAGATGGCTTGAATAAAATTTAAAATAAAAAAAATAAGTTTATGTCTAAGCGATCGCGACATTTTAATGAACATGAAGACCTCAATATTTGGCAAGCATTTACTGACTTAATGTCTAATGCTTTCCTGATACTTTTGTTATTACTGTTAATAATTAATGTTAAATATACAATTTCACAAATATCAAATAATAAAGAAACAGGTACACCACCTATTTTTTTAATCAAAGACGAAAATTACAGATTTGAGCCTGGTAGCGCGGCAATTCCTCCAGATATGCTGAATTATATTAATAATAAAATTGTGCCTGGTATTGAAAACACTACAAGGAAGTATAAGATAGACACTGTAGAAATTATTGGTCATACTGATGAGCAATCTATTGGAAATGGTATAGCAAGTAATCTAGACAATAATTTAGAAGCATTCGCTAGTGACAAAGGTGCTGTCGTCACCCTAAAACCAGGATCTAATGCTGATTTAGGGTTAATGCGTTCTTTAGCAGTAGTTAAAGAACTCTTGAAAATTCAAAAACAAAAAGGTCGCATGTCAGGAATTAAATTTCGTGCCTATTCAGCAGCACAATTAATATTACCAAATGGAGAATTTGCCCCTATTCCCAAGGGAGTGCGTCAACCAGAAGCAACACGGCGACGTATTGAAATTCGCTTTACTCGCTTGGGTGAAGTGCGGGAAGTTAATTGAAGATAAGGATTTCCGTCATGAGATGCACTCGCGTTCGGGAATTAACTTGGGAGCATCCCAATTTTTTCAAAATACCGTAAAGCAAAGGGTTTAAACTTTGCTAATAGCGCAAGTCGTCTTCAGACGACTTCATAAAATCAAACAGTCTGCTTCAGCAGACTTGAACTATGAGACTGCGATTGAAATCGCAGGCGTTTTTTGAACATTTGGGATGCTCCCATTAACTTAGCAGTGACGAAAAGTTTCGCCCTATTTTTAGCTAGCTAAGATGACTTGGCTGCTACTTAGGGCAGTTGATACCCGTAAAGAATCACTGAGGATTCTTTAAAGATAGTTTCAATTTCCGAAACGAAGGTGACAAAAGCTGTAGGAAAAGAGTAGCTTATTTGATAATAACAAGCGGCACTCAGCAGCTATGGTAAAAGAATTAGCAATTCGCACCAATGGACTAACTAAGCAATTTGACAGGCACGTTGCCGTTAATAATGTTGATTTAGAGATTTATGCAGGTGAGGTGTATGGCTTAATCGGCCCCAACGGTGCAGGTAAAACGACTCTCATTCGGATGTTAGCAGCAGCAGAAGAACCGACTACGGGTGAGATTTATATCAATGGCGATCGCTTGTTACGTGACCAAAGTAACCCGACTCTTAAGCGTCGTCTTGGTTACTTACCTGATGACTATCCTCTGTATGAAGAACTAACAGTCTGGGACTACCTAGATTATTTTGCCCGTTTGTATCGTTTGCGAGAACCACGCCGAACAAAACGTCTACATGAGGTTTTAGAATTAATACAGCTGGGGAATAAACGCAATAGCTTAATTTCCACTTTGTCACGGGGGATGAAACAGCGCCTGAGTTTAGCGCGTACCATCATTCATGAACCAATTTTGCTGCTGTTAGATGAACCTGTTTCAGGACTCGATCCAATTGCAAGGATGCAGTTTCGAGAAATCATCAAAGTCTTGCAAGAAGCGGGAATGACAATCTTAATTTCTTCCCATGTTCTCAGCGATTTGGCAGAATTATGCACTTCGGTGGGAATCATGGAACTTGGTTATTTAGTAGAAAGTGCATCGCTACAACAACTCTATCAACGTCTTGCGCGCCAGCAAATTGTCATCTCAACTTTAGCAAAGCAAGAGGAACTGCTAGCAGAACTTAAGAATAATTCTTTTGTGGAAGAGTGGGAAGTCATAAGTGCCAAAAATAGCGTGCGGGTGAATTTTTCTGGTCAGCAGGAAGACTGTGCTAATTTGTTGCGATCGCTGATCCAAGCTGACATTCCAATTAGCGAATTTCACTGTACCCAAGAAGACCTAGAAACTATTTTCCTCAAGCTTGGTCACAAACAAGCATCTTAGTCAATTGTTATTATCCGCATCCCCCTTGTCCCCGATCCCCGATCCCTAACCTTGGAGTTTTCACCTATGTTGCTCAATTTTATGGATAAAATAGGCGACTGGAATCCGCAATTATTGCGGGAAATTAAAGGTCGTCTGAAAGTTTTTCCTGTGGCGATCGCCTGTATTACATCTTTAATTGGTCAGTTGATATTGTTTCTATATCAGTTGCGGGAAATACCAGGCGGAAAATATCAAATGTCTGGTACTTATTGTCGCTTAGGAGAAGCTTATAAACAACAACTAAATGATATTTACCCACAGATTAGCAAACTGCAACAACAATTATCTTGGCTAAACAAATCAAAAAATTATGATGCATCAGCAATTCAATCTTTAACACAACAAATAGATCAACTTAAGGCTCAAGAGAAAAACATTAATAACATTTTGTACAATAAGTACTGCCCTCTTGAACAAATTAATATGCAACAGTGGTGGCGAGATCATTGGGAATATATATTCCTATCACTGACTGTCATTTTCATTTTCACACTGCTAGTTGCAGGTACTTATTTACTGATTAATAATTTAGCTCAAGAAGAAAATCGGGGTACATTAAATTTTCTGCGTCTGAGTCCCCAGTCGGAAACAAATATTTTGATTGGTAAAATATTGGGAGTTCCAATATTAATTTATCTGACAGTTGCAGTCGCAATTCCTTTTCATTTATTAGCAGGTCGTGCTGCCAATATTGCCTTTAGTCACATTTTGAGTTTTTATGTCATTTTAGGTGCTAGTTGCTTTTTCTTCTATAGCACTGCATTATTATTTGGCTTTATTAGTCGTTTATTCAGTGGATTTCAGCCTTGGTTGGGTAGTGGCGCAGTTTTAATTTTCTTGTTTGTGACGATGCAATTAGCATCTTCTGGACCATACTTGGATAATGCAGCTGCTTGGTTAAGACTGTTCAGTCCCTTTGATATGACGGCTTATTTATTCCCCAATTTATTCCGTAGATATAATTGGGAATTACTCCAACAAATACAATTTTTCTACCTACCTGTTGGAAAAAGTCTTCTTGGTTTACTGGGTTTAAATTTAGTCAATTATGCTTTGTGGAGTTATTGGGTATGGTATGGATTAAAGCGCCGCTTTCGTAACCCAAATTCTGCAATGCTAAGTAAGGGTCAAAGTTATTTACTTGTTGCTTATTTGCAACTTATTCTTTGGGGCTTCACTCTCCAGTATCTCAAAAATTATCATCATTACTACTCCAATGGAAACCCTGCTCCTGCTTATTACGATTTAAACTATCAAGTAACGCAAAACTTCCCTGTGATAGTGTTTTTTAACCTGCTGTTACTGTTTGGTTTAATTGCGATTCTCTCACCACATCGGCAAGCAATTCAAGATTGGGCTAGGTATCGATATCAGAATTTTTCTCAACGTAAAGGATTTTGGCAAAATTCTTTATTACAAGATTTAATCTGGGATGAAAAAAGTCCAGCAATAGTCACAATCGCAATTAATCTTGTGATTGTGACTATTCCGTTAGTTACTTGGATTTTAGTTGCACTTTCTTTGCAGGCGAATAATAAAAATAGTTTAGACTGGTTAGTGAACGATGTTGGTCGCTTCAAAGCAATTTTAGGTGTAGTTTTGTTTATCTGTATGGCGATTATCTACGCCACAATCGCGCAAATAATGCTATTGATGAAAACTTCTAAACGTGCTGTTTGGGCGATTGGAACTGTCGCTACAGTAATGTTTTTACCACCCATGTTTTTAGGAATGCTGAGTCTGAATCCAGATAAACATTCTACGTTATGGTTGCTTTCGAGTTTTCCTTGGGCGGGGTTAGAATATACGACGAGTACAACTGTTTTTATTGCTCTTTTGAGTGAGTTGAGTATTTTAGGATTGTTAAACTTACAGTTGAAACGTCAAATCAAAATAGCAGGAGAATCTGCTACTAAAGCTTTGCTAACAAAAAGCTAGTTTTGTGAAGTTCGTAGTAAGGACTTTAGTCCTTAAGATTTAAGCGCTTACTACGAACTAGAAAAAATTTACTTAACAAAATACACTTTAATTAAAGAGTGTCGCCATGCTAAATAATTTTCTAGATCGATTGGGAGACTGGAATCCACAATTGTTGCGCGAACTCAAAGGACGTTTGCTACTACGCAACATCATACTGACAATGATCATTTCCTTCGGTAGTCAATTTTTGCTATTCATAGCTTTTAAATCTCAGTTACCAATTTCCCAAGATAGATTTCTCAATAATTCTAATAAATACTGTACAGGCAAACTCTTATATGGATTACCGAGATGTTTATCAGATGAATTTAGCGATACAATCATCAATTGGCAGTTGTGGTGGCTAGATTTATTTACATGGTTGAGTATTTTTGCCTGTTTTAGTCTTTTGGTGATAGGAACTTATCTACTCATTAATGATTTAGCTAATGAAGAACGACGTGGAACGCTGAATTTTATTCGTCTGAGTCCCCAAGAATCTCAAAAAATTTTAGTGGGAAAAATGTTAGGAGTACCAATTTTGCCTTATCTGGCGATCGCTTTGGTAATTCCTCTACATTTATTATCAGGATTAGCCGCGAATATTTCCTTGGGATCAATTTTAGGCTTTGATGCTGTTGTCTTAGCTACTTGTTTTTTCTATTACAGCGCTGCGTTGCTATTTGGCTTAGTTGGTTCTTGGTTAGGTAGTCTTCAAGCTTGGTTGGGTAGTGGAGTTGTTCTTGGTTTTCTACTACTAACTAAGCAGTCACTAGTTTCTGTCTCAATTAATTCTGCGTTTGTTTTCTTGAGATTTTTTAACCCATTTTACTTTATTCCTGAGTTATCAGGTAGTAATGATTTTACTTCTGGATATGAATGGACTAATTTTAATTGGTTTGTTTTACCTCTAGGAAAAAGTGACATCATAATTACTGGTTTAGCAATTGTAAATTTATTTACTCTAATATATTTTACTTGGCAAGCTTTACAGCGTTGTTTTCGTAATCCTAACGCTACTATGCTGAGTAAGCAACAGAGTTATTTACTTACTTTTTACTTCACGATTTCATCGTTAGGTTGTGCGAATTGGCAATCAATTATTTGGGATAATGCTCATTATTCATCGGCAATGAAAGACGAGCTAGCTTGCTTATTATTTTTACATTTTTGGCTGTTTTTGTATTTAATTGCGGCTATAACTCCTCATCGCCAAACTTTACAAGACTGGGCGCGCTACCGTCACCTTGCTGAGCAGAAAAGTCTGGGAAATAGCTACGTAATCAAAGATTTTATTTGGGGAGAAAATAGCCCTTCTTTGGTAGCGATCGCATTAAATGCAAGTATTGCTATAACTTTCCTTAGTTCATTAATTCTTCTGGCTAACAATTATTCTCAAACCAAAATTAGTGCTATTTATGCTCTCATTTTGGCTGGTAGTTTAGCTATGCTTTATGCAGCATTAGCCCAACTTATGTTACTTAAAAAAACTCGACATCGGATATTTTGGGCTGTTGGTAGTCTTGGTGCTGTCATTGTTTTGCCAGTATTCATAATGCTTATGTCTTGGTCTAGTTATCCTGGCAATAGCAATTTCATTGGGTTATTCTCAGTAGCAGCACCGCTTCTTGCTTTGTATACACCCGACAGAGAGTCATTATATTCTCTCGGAGTGTTATTTGTAATTTTTGTGCAAGTAATGATCTCAGGATTAGTGATATTACAGTTGCGACAACAATTGCAAAAAGTAGGAGAATCTGCAACGAAGGTGTTATTTGCTCCCCAAAGTAACCGCAGGTAATTGAACACTCACTATAGTACCTGTCGCTATGTCAGATTCAATAGATAATTTCCCACCATGAGCATTGACAATACGTTTGGTAATAGCAAGCCCCAACCCAGTACCACAAGCTTTTGTAGAAAAGAACGGCTGGGTTAGCTTGCAAAGAACTTCTGGAGGAATTGGCTCACCACCATTCCAGACATTAATAGAGACGTTATCTAAAGACGAACTGTCTACTTTCCATTTAACTACATCTCCTGCTGAGACTGCCTCACAGGCATTACGGACAATATTAATAAACACTTGTTTTAACTTATCCTTGTCACCCAAAATTTTGACTGTTGATGACACCGGGATAAATTCGATGTGTCGCGATCGCGCTTCTGGCATTTCGCATATTGATATCAATAACTCACGAATGAATTCATTCACATCCAATTCACACAGGTGCAAAACTTGGGGTTTGGCATAAAGCAAAATTTCACTCAGCAGGTTTTCTAAACGGCTAGCTTCGCCTAGTGCTAACGATAATCGCTCTTGAGCAGGTTCAGCCAAAATCGTTTTTTTGAAATACTTCAATCCCATGATCATTGTAGTTAAGGGATTGCGAATTTCATGCACAATCACCGCAGCAAATTCGCCAATAGCTGCTAATCTTTCTTGTTCTACAAGCTTGGCTTGCGCTGCTCGTAGTTCTGCTGTGCGTTTTTCTACCTCAACTTCCAAAATATGGTTAAATTGGCACTGCTGCTGGTAAAGATGATAATGGTCGATCGCTGTGGCTGCTCTTTCTGCAAACAGTTCCACAATTTGGACTTCTTGTGGAGTAAACTTTCGTGATTGTCGATGAAAAGAGCAAACAGTACCAAATACTTGACCTTCAGAAGTTTGCAATGGTATCCCTAAATATGCTCGATAACCTGGTGCAGGTTTACCGTACTCTGGATTAGCCACAGCATCTTCAACAGCTAATGTGCTACCAATTTGAATAACTGTAGCAATTAACCGACCATGTAGTGCATAAACACGAGGAGCATCTTCGGCCATTTCCAGACTACTCGCGAGAATAGTTTCAAAACCCTCTTGGCAAAAAGTAACAACTGTCCAATCAACTCCAATCAGTTCGCTGACTCCACAAGCAATGTTGTGCAAATAGCTACCTAGTTCACCAGTGCGATAGTTCAAAGAGGACAAACGTACTATTATCTGCCGCTCACGTTCCCACGGTTGATTTTGCAACAACATTTCATCTTCATTGGCTTTGTTCATGGATAACAATTTCGTGGTGAGCGCAAAATTGAGTTTAAAAAGAAACTGATAGGTTTTGCGTGTTCGCAGTTTTAGGCGCTTTGGTACAAAAATTTTACTAGTTATCTCTGTTATCTGTATACGTAAATTCTCAAAAAATTTACACTCTAATACAAAATTTTATACATCACGAACTGCAACGTTAAAATTAGCTGAGAAAGTCATAAAACTTTTCTAAATCAAATATAAGTTTTCTAGATGGGAATTTTTAGCTAATTATCATCTGTAGACGAATTCTTCAAGCAACAATAAATTTAAAGCTCAGAACATAATTTTCAAAATCAATTGATGTTGTAGTGAGGTTTTTTTCATGAGTTTGAAATATTTATTATTGCCAAGTATAGCATCTCTAGCAATAGTTATTTGTGCGAGAGAAGTTCAGTCTGCTGAAACTTTTATTGCTGTGAATACTCAAACACAGCCTGTAATTAAGCTAGCAAAATCTCAAGTTTCAACAGTTACAAAATCTGGGAATTTTGTCTCTGGAGAACACACCACTCAAGGCACAGCTAGGATTATTACAAAAAACGGTAAATCCTTCCTAGAGCTTGAGCAGTCATTTAAAACTTCCAATTCGGGACCAGACTTAGTTGTAATTTTGCATCGTTCTGATAACGTCATTGGTTCAACCAAGCCACCATCATATTCCTTAAAAAAGGGAGATTACGTAATTCTTGGTCGCTTACAAAAATTTAGCGGCGCTCAAACTTATGCCATTCCTGACAATATCAATTTAGCAGAATACAAATCTGCTGTTATCTGGTGTCGCAAGTTCAATGCTACCTTCGGCGCTGCCAAATTGAGCAATAGCTAAATAATCAACACTCAAGAATTAATTACAACTTATAAGGATTAGAAGGAGAAAATTTATGAAGTTAGAAGGTAAAGTCGCTTTAGTTACTGGTAGTAGTCAGGGAATTGGACAGGGAATAGTTCTGCGTCTTGCTCAAGAAGGAGCGGATGTTGTGATTAATTATCGCTCTCACCCGGAAGGAGCAGAAGAAACCTTAGCAAAAGTACAGGCGATTGGTGGTAAATGCTATATGGCTCAGTGTCCTAACTCTCACGGTTACACAATTCAGGCAGACTTAGGTAGCGTGTCGGAGGTGCGCCAATTAATTGCAGATAGCATTGACCATTTTGGTAAGCTGGATATTCTAGTGAATAATGCCGGGATTGAAAAACACGCACCATTTTGGGAAATCACAGAAGCAAATTATGATGCTGTGATGAATGTCAACTTAAAAGGTGTGTTTTTTGCTACTCAAGCCTTTGTTCAACACTTGATGACCACCAAGCGTCCTGGAAAAATTATCAATATTAGTTCGGTGCATGAAGAATTACCATTTCCCAATTTCACAGCTTACTGTGTTAGCAAAGGCGGAATGAAAATGCTCACCCGTAACTTAGCTGTTGAGTTGGGTGCTTTGGGTATTACGATTAATAATGTCGCCCCAGGAGCGATTGAAACTCCAATTAATACTAAACTATTGAATGATCCAGAAAAATTGGGTGCGCTGTTAAATAACATTCCTCTTAATCGTCTTGGTCAACCGCAGGATGTAGCCTCTCTAGTTGCATTCCTAGCTTCATCTGATGCTGACTATATCACTGGCAGCACTTTCTTTGTAGATGGTGGGCTACTTTGGAACTATAAAGAACAGTAGATGAAGGATGAAAAATGAACTTTTAGCTACGCACTAACAACTATTAACAACAGAGCTATTATGACAAACGCCCCTCTGTTTATTCCTGTCATTTTGGGTACTCCCCGTCAAGGTCGCCAAAGTGAATATGTTGCCAAATTTATTGTCGAACAGATTGCGGTACGAGATGACGTAGATACTCAACTGATTGATATTCGCAATATTCCAATTACTACTAATGACGCGGGTGAATCCATTAAAGACCCTCAGTTCTCCGCCATAGTTGAGCGGGCAGATGGATTAATTATCGTTGCACCAGAGTACAATCATGGTTATCCGGGTTTGCTCAAACACGTACTTGATACATGCTTGAAAGAATACATTCATAAAGCCGTTGGACTGTGTGGCGTTTCCGCAGGACCTTTTGGTGGTACACGGGTGATCCAAAACTTACTACCTGTGATGCGTGAATTAGGGCTAATGACGATTTTCTATGACCTTAACTTTGCCAACGTCCAAAATTTGTTTGATGAGTCTGGCGATTTGATTGACAAAGCAACCTATATTCGCCGCCTGGAACGATTCATGAACGAGTTAGTTTGGATGTCAACAGTACTCAGGTATGGGCGACGAGAAGTCAACCTAGAGAAGAAAGACAAGACTCAAGTTAATCTCCATGCTAGCAAACCCTGTCCGGAAATTGCTGCTCGCATGGGTGCAGATGCAATGGATACCGTCCTGAATATTAGTAATAATTCCCAGACTGGCAAGGTGGAAACCAGTTTAGAAGAATAAAAGGTGAAATGGAGTTTTAAGTATTACTATGAACACCTTACGTTATCATATCTCGAATCCTTGATGGAAGCTGGGGGGCTAGGGATAAATATCCCTAGCTAGTGTTAATAGATGAACGGGAAACAGGGAATGTTAGAAAATATTCGACGAATTCAGAATCCTATTCTTAGAAGTTTTGCGACTGCAAGTATTACATTTTCAGTAGTCACCATAGTTTCTGGTGTGGCTATTGGATTAATCAATCCTAAAGATAAATCTGCTGGTCAAGTTGGTGTTTATTCTTCACTATTAGGAACAGGTTGTGGTGCTATTTTTGGCTTAGTTTTGACAAGTAAGGCAAGTAAGAAAACATCTGTATCGACAGAGAGCATATCCAATAGTAATATCTGGAAAGATTGGCGAAATTTTGTGGTTGTTCGCAAGATTAAAGAAAGCGAAGAAATTACCTCTTTTTACTTGCAACCAGAAGACAAAAGCGAAATTCCTAATTTTCAACCAGGTCAATTTTTGACTATCAAACTGGATATTCCCGAACAGGACAAACCTGTAATTCGTACTTATTCTCTTTCTGATTATCCTGAGCTTTGTACATATTATCGTCTCTCGATTAAACGTGAACCTGCTCCGAAAGGGTTAGATGTACCGCCTGGTACAGCCTCTAATTTTATGCACGATCGCATTCACGAAGGTTCGCTAATTCCAGCTAAACCGCCAAACGGCAAATTTGTTTTGGATGTGCAAAAGTCCATTGCTGCGGTACTAATTAGTAATGGTGTGGGGATTACTCCGATGATGAGTATGGCAAAAGCCGTAACTCGTCTGAACCCTAATCGCCCAATTTGGTTTGTGCATGGTACTAGAGATGGCAGATTCCATGCTTTTCGTAATGAAGTGAGTGAGTTAGCTCAACAAAATCCTAACCTAAATGTGCATTTTCGCTACAGCCGTCCTACTGCTGAAGATGAGGGACATTATCACAGCGTTGGTTATGTTGATGCTGCTTTAATTAAAGAGTTAGTACAACAAGAAGCTGAGTATTTTCTGTGTGGTTCTCCATCTTTTATGCAGTCGATTATGCAAGGATTGAAGGAATTGGGAGTACCTGAGAGTAGAGTTTTCTTTGAGTCTTTTGGTAAACCTATGCAAGTTGTATCCGGTAGTCAATCTGCTCCTGCAACTATAGGTGAGGGAGTGGAGGGAGTGCAAGAAGCTGAGATTGTCTTTGCAAAATCGGGTCAAACCCTAATCTGGAACCAGAGAGATGGCAGTATTTTAGAATTTGCCGAAGCGAATGATATTAATCCTCCGTTCAGTTGTCGTGCGGGTATTTGCGGTACTTGTATGTGTAAAATAAACGCAGGTGAGGTTGCTTATC
The DNA here is from genome assembly GCF_059505505.1 of Pelatocladus sp. NCBI lineage: Bacteria > Bacillati > Cyanobacteriota > Cyanophyceae > Nostocales > Hapalosiphonaceae > Pelatocladus > Pelatocladus sp. Next base: position 89,295 of record NZ_JCACKS010000208.1, read on the forward strand.
AGGAAGAACCAACGGCTGCAATTGATGAGGGTTCGGTGTTGATTTGTATTTCTCAACCGGGAAGTTCTAGGGTAGTGCTGGATATTTAGCGCTTGTTCAAAGCTTGAATACCCCTAACCCTAATGCTTTCATCACTCGCTGTCAAATCTAGGTAAGTTAAAGAGCGATCGCATAATTGCAACTAGAGATTTTTTTATAAGTCAAGATAAGTTTTTTCTGTTTGCTAAGATATGGTACCACAATGAAATGCGAGATTTTTGGAGCAAGTACAAGCGATCGCTAATCAGTTATTAGTTATCTTGACAACTGTTAAAAAACTATTTTTACACCTAAATCTTCTAACATCTGCTCAAGCAAATCTTCCATCACTTCCTGGTTCATTTGTTTCATCAGTGGTGGACCGCAAAGAAACTCTTTAATTGTAATTTTCTGTTCTCGAAAATCCTTCACAAAATTGCGAATATTAGCAATAACCTCAATTTCAGATTCAACTTGTTCTAACATCTGGTCTATCGGATCAATTCCTTCTTTAGCGACTTTGCGACAATCAGCAACTATCATTCCTTCTGGGGTATTTTTGACTAAACGCAGTTCTCTTTTAATAGTGTCATATTGTGTTTTGAGGAATTCTGTTTCCTGCTCTAAGCGATTGCATTTGCGGGTTAAATCATCTTCATTGTTGCTATCGACAGATTCTCCCGCTTCATGTTGTTGTTCAATCTCTAAAAGTCTAGCTAAATCACCCTCTTGATAAGCTTTATTAATTTCCTTCATGATTTCTGTATGACGCATCTGCGTCTCATCATCAGTGACCTTATCAGGATGAAATATTTCAGCTAATCTCAAAAATGTGTTTCTAATTTTTCTCGATTCATCAGATTTACTTTGAGGAATAAATTCTGACTCTTGTTGATGCTGTTCGCCGCTATTTTGAGAAGAACCAAAAAATTCATTTTCTTGTTCATCTGTTTCAAACAGTTCATCTAGTTCTGTGTCTGAATCATCGCGATCGCGTCTTGGACTGATGATTCCCATCATCTGAAGATTTCGGTAAATTCCTTCAATATTTTTCTTAGTCTGTTTACCGAACTTTCTCGTGGCAAATATTTCATCAAATAAACTATGGATTTCTTCGTCTAGTGCTGCAAGTTTTTTAAAGCTGGGAGTTCCTCTATGAAAGATATCTGTGGCAAATGAGCGCATTTGCTCAACAAAATTATTCAGTTCTTTTTGTTTCCTCTTGATCTGTTTGAGCAGCCATTGATGTTCTTTCTCTAGCGCTTCTATACGAATATGGAGCGATGAAAGAGCTAGTGTAGTTGTGCTAGTAACAGGAGATGGGGAGGAGGTACGTCTAGCCATAAAATAAATAGGTTAAATTCAAGTTAAAGACTACGGTCATTAAATTTATATTTCATAGTTATAAATTCATACTTTATAATTCATAATTACTAAACTTGTTTTTCTACCTTACTACTTTATGACACTATGTAATTCCTGAGAAGTACAATCTTGAATTTTTTTATTTTTATTTCAGAATCAAGCCAATAGCACGACGGATATAGGCTGAGATTGGTTCATTTGTAGGTGTGAATACCATTACATAAAGCATGATGCCGCTAATAATATCAAAAACTAAATCGCTATCTATATCAGTTTGAATTTCTTGTCTGGCTTTAGCGCGCTCAATTACAATATGAAAATCTGCTCGTCGTGGTTGTAAGTATTTTTGCCAGTAGACTTGAGCAAAGTTTGGATTGCTAGAAGCAGCACTGATAATCATAGCTAAAATTTGCCGACTAATAGGCGTCAGGGTTGTTTGCACAGCATTTTCAATGATGGAGTCCAAATCACCCCAAAGTGTTCCTGTATCTGGAATTTCTATCTCTTCACGAATACTTTCAATTGCATCTGCAACTAGTTCTTCTTTAGAGCGGTAGCGTCGGTAGATTGTAGTTTTACCAACACCAGCATGAGTAGCGACCTAGTGCAACCTCAAGGTTTACTATGGTTGTATAGTTCGATATTGGCAGTATTGCCACGATTATTACCAGAGATAGTTTTAATCTGGATCAAGAATCGTGGTAGGAAACAATATTGGCCATATTTTGATTACGAAGCGTTATTTGAGCGTTCTTTATTAGAAATTCGCCAAGAATTTGATCTATTTCAGGACTAAACAAACTTATGAAAGGCAAACATATTTTACTGACAGGTGGTACTGGTGGATTGGGTTTAGGTGTGACACCAGCAGTTTTAGCGCAAGGTGCAGCAGCAATCACAATTCCTTATCACAACCCGCAAGAAGTGGAACGCTTAAAAGGAATTCTCTCACCTGCTGATTTTGCCAGAATCAATTTTGTCTCTGCAAATTTAGTAGCAGAAGCTTCTGTAGAGAATATTATCAACCAGATGCAAAAAGTAGATGTGTTAATTCATCTGGTGGGTGGGTTTGCGATGGGAAAAACCCATGAATACAGCTTGGAGAATTGGAAACAAGATTTTGATTTAAACCTGACTACAACTTTTTTGGTTTGCAAACACAGTCTAAGGAGAATGTTAGAACATGGCTATGGACGGATTGTGAGTGTTGGTTCAAAAGGTGCAGCAGAACCATCTGGACAACTCGCAGCCTATTGTGCATCCAAAGCTGGTGTGGTTGCATTAACGAAAGCGATCGCAGACGAAACAAAAGGTACTAATATTACCGCAAATGTCGTCCTTCCCAGCATCATTGATACTCCCACAAACCGCGAATCTATGGGTGCAGAAAATGCTGATAAATGGGTAAAAGCAGAATCCTTGGCGCAAGTGATTTGTTTTTTAGCTTCAGAAGCAGCCAAAGATATTCGAGGTGCTGCGGTTCCTGTTTATGGCAGTATTTAGAATAATCTTACGTACACCTCTGTTGGGTGAGAGATAGCATAGGAAATATTCCATAGCCGAAATCCTAAACTCTGATACAACCTTGCAGCTATTTCATTCTCTTTTCGATAACTGGTCGCAATGATCTCAACATGTTGGTTTCATACCTCAATTCACTTTACTAAGTGACTTGATTGTACTAAAAGGAGAGTGGCGATGAAAAAAGTAGCGGTGTTTGGCAATACTGGAGGCGGTAAATCAACTTTAAGCAAAAGATTATCCCAAATCACTGGTTTGCCACTTTACATTTTAGACAAGATTCAATATCAATTAGGGGGTATTGAGGTTCCACAGGAAGACTATAAGCACACCCATGAGAAAATTTTGGTTACTGAGCGTTGGATTATTGAAGGGTTTGGTTGCATGGAAACCCTCTGGCTACGACTGAACGAGGCGGATACTCTGATTTTTGTCGATCTACCGCTATATGTGCATTTCTGGTGGGTGACTAAACGATTAATCACAGGTCGCTTTAAACCGCCAGAAGGCTGGCCGGAAAACAGCCCAATATTGAAGAGTTCGCTTACTAGCTACCGCGTGCTTTGGTTATGTCACAAATATTTGACCCCAAAATATCGTGAGTATATCGAGCAGGCTCAAAGTACCAAAAGTGTTTATCACATTCGATCAACTGAACAGATTTCCCAATTTTTTGAATTAATTGAAAATAAGACCAAATTTGAAGATGATGTATACTTTAAACGGGAAGAAACTGAGCTTTATTAAAACTCTGAAATCGCAGCGTAAGCAAGGAATTTAATTCATTTATCACCAAAAAGCCTGCCTGATTCTGGAGGGGACAATGCAAGTCGTGCAAAGGCGAGGCAGTGAGTGCGTTGCTCTGGTCGAGAGAGTTGTAGCACCTGCCGCTAGGGGAGGGTATCCCAAAAGTAATCAAGTGTGGAGTTGTAACCTCTACTCTTGTTGGTCGAAAGACCTGCAAAAGCAAGCAACGACCGTGAAACTAGAATCCCCTGCGTTCTAAGCATAGGGAGTATCAATTAAACTAAATTTGTAGGTCTTTGAGTTCTTCAACTTACAGGAGAAAGCACAAATGAATGTATTTGGTGTTGGTCTGCCGGAAATGGCTGTAATTATGGTTGTAGCGCTATTAATATTTGGTCCGAAGAAATTGCCAGAAATTGGTCGGAGTATGGGAAAGGCGATTCGTGGCTTCCAAGATGCTTCTAAGGAATTTCAAAATGAGTTTCAAAAAGAAGCAGCTCAGATAGAAGCAGCTGTCAAAACTACTGCTGAACTCGAACCAAAGCAGTTAGAAGCACCTACAAAGGAAGAAGCGTAAAGCCAGTTATCAGTTATCAGTTACCAATGATCAGTTAATTTAGACTTCATATTTCATACTTCCAATGACAGAAGCTACTGCCAAAACAACTTTGGTGATTCCCCAATTAATTGTTGGGTTGGGGAATCCAGAACCAAAGTATAATCAAACACGCCATAATATTGGTTTTGCTGCTTTAGATGTTCTATCTCGTTCTTGGCAGATTCCTCTGACTGAAAATCGTAAGTTTCAAGGTGAGTACGGTGAAGGTATCGCACCAACAAAAGACAAAATCCGCTTGCTGAAACCACTCACTTATATGAATCGTTCTGGACAGGCTATACAAGCTGTGGCTAGTTGGTATAAGTTACCACCTGAGTCTGTGTTAGTCATTTATGATGAGATGGATTTACCCCTTGGGAAAACTCGTCTGCGGTTGTCTGGTTCTGCTGGCGGACACAACGGAATGAAAAGTGCGATCGCACACTTGGGTACACAAAATTTTCCTCGCCTACGCATCGGTATTGGTAGACCTAAAAATGATACTAATTCTCATGAGGAAAATACTGTGTCTTATGTGTTGGGAAAGTTTTCGACAACTGAAACTAAGTTTGTTTTTGAGGTATTAAACTTTGTCTGTGAATGCGTAGAATTATGCCTCAAACAAGGAGTTGAAAAAGCGATGAACCGTTGTAACAGCAATGATTATGTCTATCCTGAGCCTGGTAATTTTAAGTAAAATTGCGTCTTTCTATGACTGAATTTTTACTTATATTTTCTAGACAAAACCGAATAAACTTTATTCATTAATTGTAAAAATAGGTGACTGTGTCTTTTTTGATGATTGGGTTGATGGGCAGCAATTCAGCTCGCTCCATCCAACCGCAATCGGACACTCGGCGCGCTCCGCAACTTGGCAAGTATATTATTTTACACCCTTTTTTTTAGGGGGGGTGGTTCTTCTTGCTTATTTTTTTTCAAAATGATAACGGAGGCTCTGTAGCTGTTTTAACATTAATCTTGTCAAGCAACGTCAGTGCCGATTTTTTATTTAAAACGCCGCTTACGTCGAGCAGCCACTGCTTTGCGTTTGCGCTTTTCTAAAGGTGTTTCAAAATGCCGATGATACTTCACATCAGCCAAAATACCAGCTTTGGAAACCTGGCGCTTAAAGCGCCGCAGAGCTGACTCTATTCCTTCATTCTCTCCTAAAACCACCTGGGTCATTCTTTGTCCTCATTATCAATCAATATTTATCCCATTGTAATGGCTATTGGGAATTGGGAATTGGGGATTGAGCATTGGGAATTGGGCATGAATCAGTTATCAGTTATCAGTTTAATTTGATAACTGATAACTGATTAGTTGTCCCCATTTCCCAATCCCTAATTAATCTCTATAGCAAGAGCTAGTTGATAAAGTTGACGGCGGGGTAGGGAAGTTGCTTTTGCTAACTCTCGGCTAGCTTGCGATCGCGACATTCCCTGAACAATGAGTTTTTTTAGTTCAGCTTTTAATTCTATATCCGATAGCACTAGTTCGGTGGGTGGGCTTCCTGCTACAACTAAAGTGTATTCTCCTTGGGGTTCTTTTTCGCCACAATCAGAAAGCGCCTGTGCTAAGGTTCCCCGCCAAAATTCCTCATAAAATTTAGTTAACTCCCGTGCTAACACGATTTGGCGATCGCTTCCAAAGATATCTGCTAAATCTTGTAAAGTATCTAATAAACGGTGGGGAGATTCATAGAAAATTAAAGTACGGGGTTCTGTCTTTAAAAATTCTAAATGTTCTCGTCGCCCTTGGGTTTTTGCTGGTAAAAATCCTTCAAACACAAACTTATCAGTTGGTAATCCTGCTGCACTCAACGCCGTAATAGCAGCATTCGCACCGGGAATTGGTACTACAGAGATTTGAGCGTCAATACACGCTTTGACTAATTCATACCCAGGATCGGAAATACTTGGCATACCCGCATCTGTCACCAAAGCGATCGCCTTACCTTCAGCCAGATGCTGTAATAATTCTGGGATACGGCTATTACGATTATGTTCGTGGTAACTAATTTGTGGTGTTTTAATTTGAAAATGCTGTAGCAACTTCCCCGTATGGCGTGTATCTTCAGCCGCAATCAGATCCACTATTTGTAAAATTCGCACTCCCCGGAAAGTCATATCTTCCAAATTGCCAATCGGTGTAGCGACGATGTAGAGTATTCCTGGTTTTGGATCAGTTTGCATGAAAAGACTTTGTTGGTGGTTGATGGGTAATTAATTGTGTCTGAGTACTTAGTTGATGCTTGGTGGTTGGTTAGAACAAACAACAAATGACAAATGACAAATGACCAATTATGCCTTATTTGTAGGTTTAGTAACCCTCGATCTAATTTACCTTGCTCAATCTCCCCCTCAAAACAATCAAAAAATAGTTGCTGCTGATTATACTGTTGCCGCAGGTGGCCCCGCTACCAATGCTGCTGTTGCTTTTAGCAATTTGGGTAATCAAGCTAAAGTGTTGGGTATAGTAGGTTCTCATCCAATGACACATTTAATTCATGGAGACTTACAAAAATATCAAGTAGAAATCACTGATCTTGATCTCACTACAAGCAGTCCGCCGCCAGTTTCTTCTATTATTGTTACCCAAGCTAGTGGCGAACGGGCGGTAGTTTCGATCAATGCTGTCAAGACTCAAGCCAATACCCAAGCTATCCCACCAGATATTTTACAAAAAGTTGATATTGTCCTAATTGACGGACATCAAATGACAGTAGGAATAGAAATAGCTCAAACAGCAAAAGCTAACAATATCCCTGTTGTTGTAGATGGTGGTAGTTGGAAACCTGGTTTTGACAAACTTTTACCTTTTGTAGATTACGCCATTTGCTCTGCTAATTTTCATCCCCCCAACTGTCAGACTGAGGAAGAAGTCTTTAACTATCTGCGTCAACTTGGTATTCCTCACATCGCTATTACCCACGGTGAAAAACCGATTAAGTATTTCATACAGGAAACGGGTATAAGTGGTTTGATAGACGTGCCAAAAACTACTGCTATTGATACGCTAGGGGCTGGAGATATTTTACACGGTGCTTTTTGTCATTACGTATTGCGGGAAAATTTTCTTTATGCACTAACATCAGCAGCGAAAATAGCTGCATTTTCCTGTCGATTTTTTGGCACACGTCGCTGGATGGAATCTTTTCAATGATAGGGTTTAGGGGAGAGGAGGGTATTTGGGGTGTAAGAGGAAATAAAAGTTTTTCTGAAAATCATATCTTTTTAAATACTCCTACACCCTTATACTCTTATCCCCTTATCCCCTTACCACTTTAAACCCCCAAAAAATATAGGAAAAAATTAATGCCAGACTTAAAAGAAATACTTAAACTCACTCGTTCTGTTGGTTGGGGTGCAGCAGATATACTGCGGACTTACTACAATGGAACTCACAAAAATTTAGACGTACAGTATAAAGATAGTGATCCTGTGACTGCTGCTGATTTAGCTGTCAATCGCTTCATTTTGGAAAAGTTGCAAGCAGCTTTGGGGAATGAAGATTTTGCCTATATTAGTGAAGAAACTTATAAAGAAGAACAAACCAAGCACCCAACTTCTCAATGGTCATGGATCATTGATCCTTTAGATGGTACACGAGATTTTATCCAAAAGACTGGCGAGTATGCCATTCATCTTGCGCTAGTGCGGGAACACCGTCCAGTGTTAGCAGTGGTAGTAGTTCCAGAGCAAGAAAAATTATACTATGCGACGAAAGGTGGTGGGACATTTGTAGAAATTCGCGATCGCCAAACTACCCCTCTAAAAGTTTCATTACGAGAACGCATCGAAGATTTAACCCTAGTTGTTAGTCGTTCCCATCGCAACGACAGACTCGAATATTTACTACAACATTTACCTTGCCAAAATCAAAAAGCTGTCGGTAGTGTCGGCTGTAAAATTTCAACTATTGTAGAACAACAGGCAGACATTTATATTTCTCTCTCTGGTAAATCTGCACCCAAAGATTGGGACATGGCTGCACCCGAATTAATCTTAACAGAAGCAGGTGGTCAGTTCACTCACTTCGATGGCAGACCATTGCAATACAACACCGGAGATATTAATCAGTGGGGTGGATTATTAGCTAGTAACAGTCAATTTCATGAAATACTTTGTCGCGAAGGAGAAAAGATATTAGCAGAGTGGGAAAAAATTAAAAGTTGAGGTGATGGAGATTGGGGATTAGGGGGACAAGGGGGATAAGGAAGCAATGACAAATGACCAACTAACAATTAAGAATTCATTTCATTAATTGAGTTGCAGCTTTCATAATCTGAGCATGATATTCAAAAGGTAAATTATCAACAGAGAGGCTTGGTACTCCTTTAATACCGTCAATTGCAGCCCCATGCTTAACAATTGATTCCAAAATATAAAACTCTGTTTGGGAATTTAATCCAGAAATAATTGCTAATTTCAAATCAGGGCGAAGTAAAGATAAAGCAGTTAATAAACCAGTTGCTCCCCAATTAGATACACCACAAACGATTAAATAATCACAGTTAACAATACAAGCAATTTTCTCACCATGCTGAATATGTTGACGAATCACATCTTTAGGAATATTGCCCATTCCTAATTCATTTCCACCATCACCAATCCCCACTGTAATGATGTTTTTTGATGCAAATAAAAGATGTAAAGGTGCAGTATAAGCTGTAATATCTTGTCCTTGCATATTGCGGACAATGCCATCATAACTAGGGCCTGGTCTTTCGATAGAAATAAGATGAGAAACAGGTGTTTCTAAAGATTCCCACAAGTTCAGCAGTGAAGAAACCGCTTGCTGATTTTTTGTCGCTTCTACTGGCACAATATCAAAGCAAATTTTACCAGTAACTCCAGCTGCTTGCAATGCTATTTTGACGGTACGGAAGCAAAGAGAGTCAGTGACAATTCTTACAGATATACCTGCCCTGATCAAACCTGCTGCTAACAATGCACAGCCAATTGGTCCATCAGTTTCAGGTGCAGGAGGATTACCATAGGGAAGAAAAAAACCTGTAATAATTGCCACATTAGGCTTTGGATGTTCTGCGATCGAACGAGCAGTTTTTAGTAGTCCTCCCCTAGTTGCTTCCACTAGAGGCTGAATTCCTCTACCAACATCTTGCCCACAAATAGATTCTAGTTGAGCAATTTTGTTGATGATTTCTTCGCTTTTTCCTTTAATGTTTAATTTTTCCTCCATTTTAGAAAAAGATTCATTCATCTTTTATATCTGTGATCAACATATGTCCAGGAGCATGAGTGATTGCTATCTCTGGTTTCGCTTGAACTATTGCTGTTTGCGTCGTCACACCACAAGCCCAGAATACAGGAATTTCGCCTTCTCGAATGGTAACTGGATCACCAAAATCAGGAGAGTTGATATTTGCGATCGCGATCGCACTCGGATCACCCAAATGTACTGGCGCACCATGGGATTTTGGAAAACGACTGGTAATTTGTACCGCACGAATAGCATCCGCAGGTGACAAAGGACGCATGGAAACTACTAAAGGCCCAGAAAATACTCCAGCTGACATACAATCCAGGCTAGTTTTATACATCGGTACATTTTTGCCTTCCTCAATATGTCTCACAGGTACACCCGCACTCAACAGCGCTGCTTCAAAAGAAAACGAACAACCAATCAAAAAACCAACAAAATCATCACGCCAAAATTCTTTGATATCTGTAACTTCTTCTACCAGTTCACCATCACGAAACACGTGGTAACGAGGTAAATCTGATCTAATATCAGCACTAGGCGCAATTATGGGAGGTTCCGGATTCCCAACTTCAGTGACATCCAATAATGGACAAGGTTTGGGATTGCGATAACAGAATAATATAAAGTCAAAAGCAACAGACTTAGGTAAGATGACTAAATTAGCTTGCACATATCCAGACGCAAGTCCAGGAGTTGGGTCTTGATATTTTCCATGACGACACAGTTGTCGAATTTCGTTTGGTGTTAATAATTTATTCATCAGTTTCAAGTTACTATCTAATTTAGAAAATATATAGCAATCCTAAATCATTCGTGAAAATATTTATTGATTTTATTGACAAAGAAAACTAATATGAAAAATAAAACTTTATTTCCAATTGCCCTGACGGCTATACTCTTAGTAGTTTTTAGCTTTACTATCAATAATAATTGGGATATATCTAATTTTGTCATATCGAATCAAGCACAGCAAGAAATTAAAATTTCTGGTTACAGTAGCGTTTATCCAGCGTTAAAGGTATTAGCTAGTGCTTACGAAGCCAAAAATCCTACTACCACAATTTCCATACTAACACCTACTAAATCAGAAGCAACTATTTCAGGAGTTAAAGACGGATTGTTAGATATTGGAACTCTAAGTCGGGAATTGAAAATAGAGGAAAAAGAAGGCAAAATCGAGTATTACTTACTAGCAAAAGATGCTCTTTTAATTGCCACTCATCCCAGCGTCACAGATATCATGAATCTGACTACAGAGCAATTGAAGGGAATATACAGTGGTAAGATTAAAAATTGGAAAGAGTTAGGCGGTTTTGATGCTAAGATTGTTGTTTTAGATAGAACAGAAAACGAACCTGCTAAGTATTTATTGCGTAAATATTATCTTGGTCAAGATCTGAAAGTTTCCTCAGAAGCAATTGTTCTGCGTAATGAAGATGAAGTAATTGCAGCCATCCAAAATATACCTTATAGTATTGGTGCTTTTTCTTTCGCTTATGCAATTTCCAACAATTTACCAGTGAACCGCCTTAGCTTGAATGGTGTGGAACCTAGTATTAAAAATATCAAAAATAATAAATATCAAATGCTCAGACAGATTGGAATTACTATCAAAAAATTACCTGCAAAGCCTGTACAAGAGTTTGTCAATTTTGCTACGAGTAAAGTCGGAAAAGAAGAATTAGCAAAGTATAGTTTTGTTGCATCTACAGAAAAATTATAGAGATCGTCATTTGTCATACTCTACCTTGAAGCCGAAGAAGGCGCGTCTATGTTGTTTGTCATTAGTAAGGATTTAAATGATATTTAATTTTCGTGATATGGTTCTGTTTCTCCCCACCGACTTACTTTAAATAAATAAAAATAGCTGCTTGGGAGTTCCATGATGATGTCTGCTTCACCATGCATAGTCTCCAATATGATAAGCAAACGTGAGGTTAGACAGTCGCTATAAACTTACCGCAAGGAGGTTGCAAATTTCGTTTCTTATCCTCAAGGGATTTTATATAGTTGCAGATACCGGGAAAAACCAAGTATTCATCAGAATTAGAACAGCGATCATTTTTCATAACCAAGCTCTGACTTTCGTTAGAGGGATAATTATTTTTTGAAAGTTAGTCTTATATTTGTGTTCAAAAAACTCTCTTGGTTCGCAAATGGGTTAGTTTTTATGAAAATTCATCACTAACCTATAACTCCCAATATTTAGCTAATTCTACTTAGAAGCTAAGTTCAGTTTATAACAGTCTTAGCTAAATTTGGAGTGAGCCAATTGTAGCTATCTCAAAATTATGAAAAATTAACTCACGGAGTATAGTCATGACCAATTTGATTTCTAATGCGATCGCTCGTGTCAATTCTTTGTTGAAGGGACTTCAAGTGAAGCGTTTTTTGGCTGTTGTAATGCTTGGTGTTCTTCTGCTAACTACCAATACCTATATCACTCCTGGTGACAATAAAGCTTTAGGTAAGGAAGTTCGCGATCGCGCCCATTTGAATGATACCCAAAGACCAAGAACAACAGGCGAATGGCAGAAAGAAGCTGAGGAAGTAAAAGGTAATCCTGGTGAAAGACTCAAGAGAATTGGGGAAGATTCCGCAGAAGCTTTTAGAGATTTTGGCTCAGGTTATGTAGAAGGCGCAAAAAGAACTACCAATCAAGTAAAAAATAATGCAGCAGACGCAGGTAAAGATATTTCTAATCAAGTTCGACCTTAAGTATCTGCTGAGATCGCGTAGTTCTAACAGGCGATCGCATTTCTTGTTTCTCACCTAAAGTACACCTTGAAATTGAAATAAATTTACTTCAGTTCTTCAAACAACTTAGACAATTTGTGATGGAGATTTTTGGTTAGCGGATTTTTTACGCTAACCTTTTTTTTATTTGTCCAAAGCACCCCCCTGGTTATACCCACTCTGCTTTGAGATTCACTGAATCTACTAATACCATTTCCGTTAATCACGATACACATAAATTTTGTAGAGACGCGATATATCGCGTCTCTACAGGATATCGCATCTCTACAGGGTCTGTATTTGTATCAGATTTTTTGTGAAATGGTATAACTATGAGCTACCTCAGAGACAGGACTAAAACTTGATGTCAAAGTAAGAGTATCGAGTTTGGATATGACTCATGACAGCTTCCCAACATTTCTCGTCAAAGAAGGTAATTAGTCAAAAAACTATCGATCTCGTCAAATTTACTGTCCCCGTCCTCAAACAAAACGGTCAAAAAATTACTAATCGGATGTACGAAATTATGTTTCACAACTATCCAGAAGTGAAAGCACAGTTCGATATGTCCGCCCAAGCTAATGGTACTCAATCAGCTAAACTTGCTACCGTAGTTTGTAGCTATGCCACTCATATCGACGATCTCCAAGCATTAAAAGCAATAGTAGATAAGATTGCTCATCGTCACGTTCAAACCCACGTTTTACCAGAACAATATCCTATCGTAGGGGAATGTTTATTACAAGCAATTCAAGATGTTTTAGGAGATGCTGCAACTGAAGAAGTCATGACTGCTTGGACTGAAGCCTATCAAGTATTAGCTGAGGTTTTTATTAATCGAGAACAACAAATCTATCAAAGTGCTTTGAGTTGAGAAGTTAAGAGTCTTTGGTCTTTGTTTAGTTGCTACTGTACCTGCATACAAAAATTTCTTCTAAACATCATATTTACCTTGGGCGATCGCATCTAATTTTGCCTGATCTAGCACTAGAATCTTGCCACCTCGATGGTAAGTAATGATCGCTTGAATTTGTTTGAATAGTCGTACACATTCTTCATACGTAATCCCAATACTGCCAGCAATCTGGGAATATGGTAGACGCGATCGCAAGCATAATCCTTGTTCGGTAACGTCCGTTCCCTGTGCGATCGCCGCGCTTTGGATGAATTGCGCCAACCGCACAATCGCCCGCTCCGAAGCCAATCCATGCACAACTTGATGGAGATGCTGAAGGCGCTCATTCAGGAATACCATAATCTGCAATGCAAATTCTGGCGTTTTCTGAATTATCTCCAGTAAGGCAGTACGTTTGATCGTGAGAATCTGACAATCCTGTTCAGCCACTACAGTTGCTGGGGCTATACCATTACCGAATAGTGCAGGCGCAGCAAATAGTTCTCCAGCAGGTAAAGTCCGTAAAATCGTTTCTTTCCCCGTGGTAGCAGTTTTCTTGATTTCAATTCTGCCACTGAGAACCGCAAAGAGTTGAGCAGGTAAGCGATCGCCCTCATGCAGAATAATTTCTCCACGGGAATATTTCCTGATCACAGCATAAATTTGTAACTGTGCAAGCTGATCGAGATCTAGTGCAGAAAGAAGTGAGATTTGTCGTAGTTGTTCAACTGTAACTCGCATCGTTGAACCGCCCTGCTCAAGCTTGCTTAACTTTTCCTTCCCCAATTTAACGTTTTCTGATGAGCCAAAAATGAGAGCATTGCATCAAAAAAGGTTTTTTGTACGTTATTGATTTAGGCTAATTCTTAAAAGTATTATGAGTTAAGATTTACAGGCAAATCCTCTGTTTGAGCGATCGCGCTGTAGATTCGTGATCAAATCTTGAATTTATAATTTCTACATATGCACTGAGTTGACACAGTGCATGTTCTGGTGTAAGATGCACAAACTTATTACCATCCATTGTCACCATGATCATATAAGTTTTCACAGTCATCAAGGCTACTGCAACGGGGTTGTAAGTTATCAATAGCACGAGACTGAATGACTTTTCCGTTCTTGATTTTTACATGAATCTCTTGTTCGTACACTGAACCAAAGCCCATGTGAACATAACGAAGTAGTTTACCTTGAGGAATCTTGATCACCCCACTGAACCAGTTAGCAGGAATTGCAGCTTTGCCAAGCATTTTGTAAAGACCAAATATATCTACTAGATATAACTGACCATTTTTGATTTCCCAAGTTCCGACGTGGAACCGCCAGCAAGTTGTTGAGAATGTTAAGGGGCTATCATTATCTATATTTATATCTTGATCATTTAACTTCATCACTTTAGGCTTTTGCTCAAGCAATTGTAGACGAAATGTCATTGGGATTATTTCGCCATTAAAGATTAGTCTCTCACAAACTTGAGCTGTCATATATCGATCTCCTCTTAATGATCTCTGCGTGCTTATAGTTAAGCTACATGCCCATCTACAATAATTCCTGATTTCGATGGAAATTTTCTCAAAAATTTTCAAGAATGCCATTATAGTTATAGTACTAACATACTGGAGATAGAACTACGGTTTACGCACGTCCTCTAGCACGCCTAATAGAACAATTGCAGCGCTTACCTGGAGTGGGGCCAAAAACTGCCCAAAGACTAGCGTTGCACATTTTGAAACGTCCAGAAGCAGAAGTAGAAGCTTTAGCACAAGCTATGATTGAAGCCAAAAAGCAAATTGGTTTGTGTAAAGAGTGTTTTCATCTTTCTGCTGAACCTGTTTGTGAAATCTGTCGCAATCCTAGTCGAGACAACACTACTATTTGTATAGTAGCAGACTCCCGTGATGTGATTGCCTTAGAAAAAACTAGAGAGTACAAAGGTAAGTATCATGTCTTGGGTGGAGTAATTTCCCCGATTGATGGTATCGGTCCAGAACAATTAACAGTTCAACCTTTAGTGCGGCGAGTCAGTCAACAAAAACCCAAAGAAGTCATTTTAGCAATTAGTCCGAGTGTAGAAGGAGAGACAACGACACTATACATCGGTCAGTTACTCAAGCCATTTACCAAGGTGACACGGATTGCCTTTGGTTTACCAGTAGGTGGTGATTTAGAGTATGCTGACGAGGTAACGCTTGCGCGAGCCTTGGAAGGACGGCGAGAGTTGGATTAGATTTTTCAGTGATCAGTTATCAAATTAAACTGATCACTGTTAACTGATTTATCCCCAATCCCCATTACCCCTTCGCCTTTTATCCCCTCCAGAGGACCCCTACCTTCCCCTTATCCCCGATTCGCTCAAGCTCCTCGGCTTAGTTGTAGGCTTTGTTGTTGAACCACTTCTTCATATAGCAGCTCTAACTGAGCAATATTACCTCTAAGAGTGTAGCGTTCTAACACTCGTTTTCTAGCTTTTTGCCCTAGTAAAGTTGTTAGCTCAGGGTGATCTTGGAATAATGGTAGTAAGGTTCTCAGTTGGGGTCGCACTGATTTAGGGTTAATAATTACACCTGCTCCTTTTTCTAATACTTCTCCATCAGCTCCAACATCAGTTGCTAAACATGCAACTCCACAAGCCATTGCTTCTAATAAAGATAAAGATAAACCTTCTACTAATGAAGGTAAAATATATACATCTGCACTCCGGAGAATCTTGACGCGCCGCTCTTCATCAGCGACAAATCCTAACCAGTGAATGCCATTCTCGGAGTTATAAAAAGGTTCTAAAGAAGACTTGAGGGGGCCATCCCCAACTATCAGCAACTTGCTTGTTGGTGCCATTTCTGATTGCTTCCAAGCACGCAGTAGAGCTTCAACGTTTTTTTCTGGAGCTAACCGTCCTTGGTAAACAAACAAGCGATCGGCATCAAATTCTGCTTTAACTTGAGAAATACCAGGAGAATATTTATTAACATCCACGCCATTGGGTATGACAGCAATATTTTTTGACGGTACACTCATGCGTGCTAATAATTCACGCTGAATTTGGGAAAATACAATCACGCGATGGTAATTGCCTAAAAAGGGCGCGTAGAGTTGATAAGCCAATAGTTGGGTTCCTGATACTAGCTTTGCTCCTTTACCTGCAAAGGGTGTGTGGAAAGTCGCAACTAATGGTAAATTTAGCTCCTCACAAATTTCTGGCAAAACAAAGTCTAGGGGAGATAAGGTCAGAGAAGCATGAACAATGTCCGGTTTAATCCGCCGTAGCGATTGAGTTAAAACTTTAGTCGCTTTGAAAGTGGGAATGGTGTAAACCTGGGACTTATAAATGAAGGGTAAAGGGACTTCTGGACAATTTGGCCAGTTGTCGAGCTTGGACTCTTCTTGAGCGAAATGCAGGAAGCTAACTTCGTGTCCCTGCTCTAGTAAAGCATTCGTAATCTCTCGACTGTAGGTAACATTGCCACAAAAGGGCGATTTTTTTCCAATCCAAGCTATACGCATTCTTTATTGATTAATTTATGAGAAAAGCGGGTTTAATTGATCAGCTTTTACCATTATTCTGCTATTGTGTGTGATTTTGCTTTTTTTTTGGCTTGTTGATTTATCATAAATCACAGCCAGCACCCACTTAACACACAAAAATTTATGTTTTTTATCAAAAAATCCTTGGATTTATTTATTTTGTTTATGAATCGCTTTTGAGATATGTGAACTGACTACAAACTAACTAGACGCTAAAACTGCGCCTAGCTGATGTAGACATGATCTCTGTGGTAATATGCAAGATTTCATTATGCATTTAAGCTTAACACAAAAGCCTTAATCCACACTAGAGAGCGAAATATACCAGTTTAATAAACCACCTAAGAAAACGATCGCAGCTAATCCTAAAAATACAGCTTGCAAACCAACAAAAGTTTCTGCTACACCTGCTAATGCTAAGGGCAAAGTAAGGGCTATATTGATGACATTATTTTGTAAACCAAAAACCTTACCACGCATTTCTGTAGGCGTTTCTGTTTGAATAGCCGTTTGCATAGGTATACCCACTAACGCTCCGAAAATACCCAAAGTCATTACTAAAGGTAAGACAGCCCATAGTTGTTGTGTAAATATCGATAAACCAATCAGGGATGCAACCATGCCAACACAGCCAATTAGACTTAAATTAGTATAAGAGAAGCGTTGCCCAAACTGGCCTAAAATTACTGCTCCAAAGCCAATTCCAACACCACCAGATGCTAGTAAAAAGCCAAATTGTTGTGGTTTTAAGTTAGGAATTACTTCAGCCATACGGACAGCCAGAACTGTTAGCGCTGCAAACACAGAAAATAAGATAATTAATTGAATCAGAGCGTTGCGAAGGCGATGATTTTTCCCTAGATAACCCAGACCATCCCGCAGATCTGCAAAAATGTGTGAAGATTCCTTTGTGGGTGCGTGGGGTTTTTCGTTGGTTACTAGTAGGAGCAAAATTAGTCCAGCGATCGCATAACTACCACCGACAACTATTTCTTTACCAAGTCCGTCACTACCACCAAGAATTAACCACAAGCGATCGGCTGCTGCTAACAGTGGTTCACCAATAGCGAAACCAACAATCACCGATGCCATCATTGTTGTAGTGTAAAGAGAATTCGCTGAGAGTAGATCTTTCTCTTTTACCACTAAAGGAATTGCTGC
Source organism: Pelatocladus sp. (assembly GCF_059505505.1). Lineage (NCBI taxonomy): Bacteria > Bacillati > Cyanobacteriota > Cyanophyceae > Nostocales > Hapalosiphonaceae > Pelatocladus > Pelatocladus sp. Next base: position 107,087 of record NZ_JCACKS010000208.1, read on the forward strand.
TTGTTCGGCTGGTGCAAAAAACTGTGTGAGTGTCGAGACTAAAAAAGTAATCCCCAGAATGATCACAAAACCTACAGGTAACATGGCGATAGGCTGCCAATCCTGAGTTAACCACAGCAGTGAGGGAATAACCAAAACTAGGATACCGCGCCAAATATTTGTTCCCACCAGTACCATCTTTTTTGACCAACGGTCTACAAACGCACCAGCTAGGGAACCAAACAACACAGCAGGTATAGTAAAAGTCATCATCAGTGCTGACACCCAAGCACTAATAGTTTGAGCGCCTGTCTGAAAATGAGTATTGATCAAGGCGATCATCAGTACTAGATATACTTTATCTGCCAATTGACAAAAGACTTGACCACCCCAAAGAGCTAAAAAATTAGGGTTTTTCAAAACTGGCCAAAATCCATATTCTTGGGTATCTTTAGAAGTTGCTTCTGTGTCTACAGGTTTATTTTCTCCATCTGGCTTTTGAGACACAGCTGCATTTGGTTGATGAAAGTTGGCTTCCTTTGGTACATCGGTTTTGGCTACTGGTGATGTACTATTTTTATTTTTATCTTCTTGAGAAACATCTTTTGCAGACATTTCTTGGCGATGAATTTGATTTGATGTGGTATCGCGAACCACACTTAGGTGATTTTGTGATCTAGGGGTTGATGTTGTATTGTGTTTTTTAACATGGCTTGGTGATAGTGGCAGGATTTTTTTATCCAAATTAGACGATTGCATCATGGTTAGCAGCAAAATAAGAGTCAATCAAGGCAGCAGAGCGAATAGGACGACCAAAATGATACTGAGCATACTGACGCAAAATTTGCTCAACAGATAACCAGCTATTTTTTTCGGCTGCATTTAGCATTATCTCTGATTGCGACAGCTGCTGGAGTATGGTTAATTCTTCAGCATCCAAGCGCTTAGAAAGCGCTGGTATTTCTTGTCGATAGCTGATAGTTTCGTAGACTTGGGGTTTAGGGGTATGAGAGGAAATGCTATATCTTACCTTCTCACCTTCTGCTACTTTCTTACTTTCCCCTTCCTTCTTCAGGCGTTCCCAAGCTGCTAAACAAACAGTTCCACCAGCACTTACACTAAATCCGACTCGCGAGTGGGAGTCTTGAAAATCTGGTTTCAACGTGCGTCCAGTTAAACAACAAATTTGTACTTGTGGCGTCAATCCCGCCAGAGCCAAAAGCTGAAATACACCATGTATCAGATGGGCTACAACACTGGATGTATCTGTGTTAGGTAAATTTTCTATCCGTGCAAGATGTTCATTTAGTAACTCATACAATTCTGTTTGGGGTTGTTCACTTAAAGCCTGACATAGTGCAATTTCGGCTAAGTATTGGCTGGCTACTAATTTTACCAAGTCTTGAGCCAGACGGGGGTAAGATTTTACAGTTTGTGCTTGTGTAATTTTATCGAGCGATCGCCCCTTGGCAATTAATAATTCATTAACTACAAACATTGCACTCCTACCACCCAAGCTGGAGTTGTGTTTGCGAGAACCAGGAGCAATGACACGAATCAGCCCAAATTCTTGTGTCAAAACTGTCACAAGTCGATCTGACTCGCCAAAAGCCTGAGTTTTAAGATTAATACCAGTTGCTTTATATGTTTTACTCATTTGTCATTTGTTATTTGTCCTTTGTCTTTTGTAAAAAGTAGCTAGCAATTATTAATCAATGACCAATAACCAATGACTAATGACTACTCTTTTCCAGCGTATCGCGCTGTTTTAGTAAATCGACACTATAAGATGTTCCCAATCTCGTAGCACCCGCTAGAATTAAGTCTAGGGCTTGGTCAATAGTACGAATACCACCTGAAGCTTTAATTCCAACTCTTTCCCGTGCTACCTCTTTAATCAGACGCACATCAGCCACTGTCACACCTCCATTCCAACCTGTACAGGTTTTGATGAAAGCTGCTCCTGCATCCATACATATTTCCGTAGTTAGCTTTTTCTCGGCATCCGTCAGTAGGTTAGTTTCTATTATTACCTTCACTAATTGCCCAGTTTCTTCGCAAATCTCAGCAATTTCTCGATGCACTTCCTCAGTTTTACCAGCTTTTAACCAACTCAAATTGATTACTACGTCTAATTCAGTAGCACCATTTTCCACTGCTTCTTGAGCTTCATACAATTTCACTGCTGAAGTCGTCGCTCCAGTAGGAAAGCCTATTACTGTACAGATTTTCGGCGTTTTATTATGGAGTAATTCAGCTGCAAGGCGTACATAGCTGGGGTAGATACAAACACTTGCAAAGTTAAACCTTTGTGCTTCTTCACACCATTGTTCAATATGCTCAGTCGTAGCTGTGGGTATCAGCAGAGTGTGATCTATATATGGCGCAATATCAATATCATGATCTGGATATTCTGCTGCCATCGCTTTATTACCAGTAATTTGTTCTAAAAAATTTATAAAACTTTAAGACTATTTTAATAAATAAATCTACAATTCTTAGCATTTTGCCGGAAAATCAGTACTGCTTTGCCGAGACTATAGTAGAGACACAGCTAATTACATCTCTACTGTTGACAATTGCAGGGGTATTGTGAAAATCATAAAAATTCCAAAATATAGCAGTTCTCGGTTGTGTCCAATATGTACCCCACCCCTTAATCCCCTCCCCGCTTGCGGGGAGGGGAGGTTTTGCGTCAGCAAAACCGGGGTGGGGTTCCGACTGTATTGCAATCGAGTCAGAAGTGCTATAGTTTGAGCTAACTCCACAAGAAAAAAACACCAACCACATATACAAAAACGCCTACACGGCTTTCAGAAAGTTCACTCCGTATAGGCAAATTTTGTTGGCTTGGTTAGAACTTGCAATCACCAAATCTAAGCAACTGTTTCAGCAGTAATCATTTTTTCCTCAGCAACTTCTGGTAACAAACGCTTTACGCTTTGCTTCACAAAACCTTGCAAAAATCCCATTTGTTGGTTCTGCTGAAATACTTTTTGCAAAGTTTGTCCTAGTATCTCAATATTAAATCCATTGGCTGAATTTACTGCGACTTCTTGTTGTTGGAAATATTCTACTAAGCTAAGTCCAGCCAAACGTGTGAGATAAGCTGCACTCACACCTTGAACTGCACCACCTGCAACGTATGTGAGAGCGTGACTCTTGAGAACAGTACCAATAACTTTACTAGAAAGTTCAACTAAACCGAGTTTTAGCATCAAGCTACCCATTTCCCCAGCTACGGTTTTCGCCTGTTCCAGGGAGAATTTTTGCTGATAAATATTACCTAAATCTACAATCATTTGGGCATTAATTGCCGCAGTCGCCAAAATATCCAACGCGGGAACTGGGTTAGCAAAAGCAGCAGCAGCAGCAATCCACTGATATTGTTCAATCACTGGGTTAGCGCGATCGCATCTGACTTGATTCAAGTAATTTTTAGCTTCAGCTTTCAGCAACAGTGCTTTTCTCATCGTAGTCGCCCATACTAACTGCTGTCCTTGCTGTGCTAAAGTTTCACCTAGTTGTTGTGTCAGTTGCTCAATTTCTGGCGCTGGTTGTTCCATCCACTCTTGCACAGAACCATCATCGTTGTGCTTGCGGACTTTCACAGGAAGGGGAGAAGTTGAAGTCGCTACTATGCTCTGTTGCATTCGCTGTTTTAAAGCCAGCAATATGCTAGCGCGTTCATCTGCCAAATATTGATCTTGTTTATTAAAAACCAGCATCAGGCGGTGTTTTTCTGCTTGTAGTTGCTGGATGGTTTGAAATTCTGTATCTGTCAAATCACCGTTTGTGAGGAACAGAATAAAATCAGTTGCTTTTGCTTGTGTTAATAAATCTGCATCTGAATTTTCGCCTGCTTCTACAAACAAAGGCGCTATCTCTTGCAGACAAATTTGACGTCCTATTCCTGGACGCCAGTTAGATTTTAATACTTGAATTAAGCTGGTTTTACCCACCGACTTACCGCCAGTCACAGCTAGATGAATTTCTTGTCTATCTAATTCGGTATAAAGCTGAGGAATTTTTTCTCGTAATAGAGACGTTACATGTAACGTCTCCACATTATTTTCAGCTTCACTTGCGAGATGATTAATTACAGTTTCAGTTTTAGCGATCGCACTTTCTACAGTTTCTCGATCCACAGGTAAACTATCGAGTATATGCGAATCCTGTTTACTGCGATTTTGCTTTAACAACAATAAACCACCACCAACCAATAACAAACTCAGGACACTATATTCTCCCAGTTGCACGATCGAATCGTGCCAACTTTGTAAAATCCACAAAGAGAACGATAGTCCTAGTCCTCCTACTAATATTGGTCGCTGCAACTTCACAACCATGATTCACCGCGCTTTTTGGATTATTTCTCCTCCAGAATAGATCAAAATTTGCTTCTGGGAATTGAACTGGCGATACAACACAATTTTCTTTACAGCAAAACAACCGATTTTGATCCCTCCGAAAAATTAAGTTACATTCTTGCGGCTTTAAAATCAAAAAAATGCGATCGCTTTTCTCAAATGCCAGCCAAAGACTTGTACCATGACCCCAAGCAGGAGGTTATCAAACAATGGATAATTCCCAACTATAGCGGTTCTCATTTGAATCAAATACACCTTAAGAAGTAAAAAGTAAAAATTAAAAAGTAAAAAGATAAGACCTCTTGCAAAAATATTTTTACCCCACCCTAACCCTAAGCGTTTACGCTTAGGGAACTAAATCTTCTCCCCGTAAACGGGGCTGCGGTGTACACAGAAGTCTTATAAAGTTGCCTAGTAGCGTTTTGATCCCCCCTAACCCCCCTTAAAAAAGGGGGAACTAGAATCAAAGTCCCCCTTTTTTCTAGCGTAGCGGCGCGCCAGCGCGGGGATTTAGGGGGATCAGAGGATTTATGTGTACACCGCAGGCCTCGGAATTTATTCCGAGTCTCATAGCGCAAGTCCTCTGAAAAAGAAAGTCCGGATTGATTGGAGACACCGGGGTTCTCTTCCGATTTATTGAAAATTAACCGTTCTCCCACAATTGCTAAACCAAATCCAGCACCCACTAAACCCAAAGTTTGAATCATTTTTCGTCGCGGTACTGGTGGGATTTGAGGAGGAGGTGGTGGAGGAGGTGGCGGAATTAATATTTGCAGCGCTTCTTGTGCAGTTTGATAACGCTGACCATGATTAGATCGTACCATGTTGGTTAAAACCGACTGTTGATTGGTAATGTCGTCCGTTTTAGAGGACTTAAACTATTAGCCGGTGAACTTGAGTTCAGGGCGGTTTACGTCTAGGCTAAAATAGCCTTGTAAGTATCCAAGCAAAATTAATTACACATTCTTCATTTTCCCGTTCCCTGTTAAGAGTTCCCTCACCTCCACGAATGAATTTAGTTTTGTGCGACTACTTATTGTGACCTATGTGTTGCAATCATTCGCATTCCCGCAGGTGTCGCTACAGTTAAACCCCGACGCACTGGGCGCACTGGACGTTTATTAACTAAAGCAACTTGATAATGAGACACAATAGTTGCTAATACTAACTTCATTTCATACATTGCAAACGCCAGACCTACGCAGCGACGATTCCCACCACCAAAGGGTAAAAACTCATAAGGTGAAAATTGTCTTTCTAAAAAGCGTTCTGGTTTGAATTGCTTTGACTGTGGGTAGACTTGTTCGCGATGGTGCGCCATGTAAATACTCGGAACTATAACCGTACCCACTGGCAATTTATAACCGATAATTTCAATGGGAGATTTGACAACTCGAAAGAAAGCAGTCATGACTATTGGGTAAATTCGTAAAGTTTCTTGACAGACTGCTGTGAGATAGGGTAGCTTGGCGATCGCATTTGGTTCTGGCTGATCTCCTAAAGTCTCTAATTCTTGCAGTAATTTTGTTCGTACTTCTGGTAGATAATCAAGCCAGTAAAAAGCCCAAGTCAAAGCCGAAGCAGTGGTTTCATGACCTGCAATTAATAGTGTCATTAATTCATCGTGTAACTCTTCGTCTGACATCCCTTCTCCGTCAATATCACGCGCAGACATCAATAAACTCAGGATATCTTCGCGATCTTCAATAGATTCCGTCCGACGTTGACTAATTAAAGCATAAATAATCTCATCAATTCGTTGTTTGCGCCTTTCCATTATTGCCCAAGGACTCCATGAGCCATAATCTTTTTGTAGAAACGGAAAAAAGAAACCAGCTGACATTAAGGGAGCGCTTACAAATTCTAAAAAATCAGAGACCAATTGCTGGAGTTCTTCTAAACGCTGTCCTTCTTCCAAACCAAATACTACCCGTAGAATAACCCGCAAGGTGATTCCTTGCATTGAAGCGCGGATATTAAACGGTTTTCCAAATTGCCATTTATCACTTACCTGTTGAGCAATTTCACGGATAGTTTCACCATAAGCACGCATCCGATCGCCATGAAAAGGAGGGGCTAAGAGTTGACGTTGGCGCTGGTGGCGATCGCCATCTTGTAAAAGTACAGAGTAATCACCAAACATAAATCTTAACACTCGATTTCCTCTGCCCACTTCAAAATGGCTAGGATTGGCGGTAAAAATCTGCTCTAGTGCTTCGGGTTGACTGAAGTAGATTAGAGGAGGATTATTTTTGTTCTTACCCCACAGAGTAAAATTGTCTCCATAAACTTTGGCAAAATCTTCAACGTATTTGACTGGTTGAAAAAGCAATTTCAGTCGTCGCTGTAATTGAGGTATGTTGGGGCTAACTGGGAAATTTTGAGTTACTGTCATAGCTACTTTTTTCTACTTTTTTATCCAGCACTTCTCATCTATTGTGACAATTTCTCTTCCCTAATCCCCGATTCCCGATTCCTGTTTCCTGTTCCCCATTTTCAAAACAGTCTACTCTCAGTGTCACACAACGCGGTATATTCGGTGAAGAGAGCATCGTGAAATTAATTTGTGCCTAGAATTATTGCTATCCTCAACGGTAAAGGGGGAGTTGGGAAAACAACCACCTCAGTCAACCTAGCTGCAACTTTTGCAGAAGCACAAAAAGTTCTTCTGGTAGATGCAGATATTCAAGGATCTGCTAGTTGGTGGTATAGGCGTAGTCAAAACGGTATGGGATTTGATCTATCTCAGGCGACAGATCCCCAAAACTTAGCTCGTCTGCGTAAGATAGAAGGATACGATTTAGTGGTGGTCGATACACCTCCAGCGTTACACTCTACAAGCTTAAAAGCGGTAGTTGCGATCGCAGACTATTTAGTTTTGCCCACACCGCCAGCACCGATGGATTTAGCTGTTCTAATTGATACAGTTAGAGAAGCAGTCACTCCTGTGGGGATTGCCCATCGAGTGCTTCTGACTAAAGTAGATACACGTAGTTTGGGGGAAGCATTGGAAGCACAAAATACACTCATACAGTTGGGGATTCCAGTTTGTAATGCTTTTATCCGTATTTACAAAGCTCACGAACGAGCAGCACTAGAGGGTGTGGCGATTACTAAATGGCGAGGCAAAAATGCAAATGAGGCACATTCAGACTACCGCCGCGTAGCTGAAGAATTACAAAGTGACTGGAGAAAATAGAAATCATGGCTACTAGAAAACGTGTTGCCGATGTATTACAAGAAGAAGCGCATAAAATATCATCACCAGAAATAGAACCAGTAATTGATGTTGCTGCTGAGGAAGTAGCAGATGAAACTAACTCAACCGCAGAAGAATCTGCTGCTAAAAATAAACGCGCAACTTCAACTAAAGCTGATTTAGACACTACCATCAAACAGTTGCAAACATCTTTGGAAGAGACACGCGAAAACGAAGAAAAATTCCGACAACAACTGAGTGATTTAGAATCAGCTTTATCTGAAAAAAATACAGCTATCAAGCAGTTGCAGAGTTCTTTAAAAGAAACACAGCAAAATCAAAAAAATTTGCAAACAGAAATTAGTGATTTGCAATCAGCCTTATCTGAAAAAGATAAATTAGTGGAACGTCTCACAAAAGACCTCGAAGAAGCCAAGCAAGCTGCTGTACAACTTGCACAAGCTAATTCTCAGCTTACAGAAGAGATTAATAATTTAAATAAGTCTAAAAAGGAAAAAGAAATTCCCAAAGCATTAACCTATAGAAAATCACACTACGCACCTACACCTACACCACAACGAATACCACCTCAACCACCTACCGAACCCGCAGATAATTCTAATCAAATGTGGTTACTTGATTAAAGTTCACTTAATTAGGTAGCCGTCATGAGGTGCTTACACCAAAAAGAATAAAAACCTCACTTCCTTCCCCTTTCCTTAGCAAGGAGAGGGGTGTCCGATAGGGCGGGGTGATGAGGTTACTTTCAAGTTAGATTAGGTGTAGATAAACGTAAATGTAAATATATAAATAACTAAATTATAAAGTAGAATTGTAAGTCTACTTGGCAAAATAAAATACATAGCTGGAATTGCTATAGCTGAAGACCACAGGAAAATTCGTTATGTACAATTTCTTACCTTTTGCTTACTTTCAAGATAAATTAGTACCTTTTCAAGAAGCAACTATTTCCATTGCTACTCACGCTTTACATTATGGAACTCTCGCTTTTGGTGGAATGCGTGGTATTCCCGATCCTGAAAACTCCGCACAAATTTTGCTATTTAGACTAGATAGTCACTGTCAAAGATTAAGTCAAAGTGCCAAATTCTTGCACTATGATATCTCAACCGAAAAAATCAAAACAGCCATAGTCGAATTCGTTCAAAAAAATCAACCTATCAATTCTTTCTATATTCGTCCCTTTGTCTTCACTTCTGATTTAGGGATTGCCCCCAGGTTGCATAATATAGATAGAAGCTTCGCTATTTATGGATTAGAATTAGGAGATTATTTATCACCTGAAGGAGTTAGTTGTCGAATTAGTTCCTGGTGTAGACAAGAAGATATTAGCTTTCCATTACGAGGAAAAATTAGCGCAGCTTATATTACTTCTTCTCTCGCCAAAACAGAAGCAGTTGAATCTGGTTTTGACGAAGCAATTTTAATGAATTCCCAGGGGAAAGTTAGTGAAGCCTCTGGTATGAATATTTTTATTGTGAGAAATGGCAAAATCATTACCCCTGGCTTTGAACAGGATATTTTAGAGGGAATTACACGAGATAGTGTGATCAAAATAGCCCAAGATTTTGGTATTCCAGTAGTGGAACGTCCTGTAGATAAATCTGAGCTTTTTATTGCTGATGAAGTATTTTTATGTGGTACAGCAGCTAAAATTGTACCAGTCAAAAGAATTGAGAATTATTATTTATCAGAACATCCACCAATTGCTGAAAAGCTTAGAGATAAATTAATAGCAATTACAGAAAATCGAGATCCTAATTACCGCGATTGGGTATATCCAATTTCTCTGAAATAGAGTGAGATAACATCAATTTTATAATCTTCAAAATCCAATTTTTTTGTGCTTCAGCGCCTATCCTATGGCTAGGCGCTAATACATATAGCGTTTTTCAAATAAATGAAGTACACGTGTAGGAGCGTAGACACCCTTAGAGGTTGTTTGAAAAGTGATTGGCTGTAATTTTAATTACATTATTACCCCCCTTATAAAGGGGAGAAATCCGGTTCCCTCCCCTTATAAACTGCGGTGTACACATAAATCTAGGTTGAGCGCATCTGTATCGCCTCGGAATAAATTCCGAGTCTCATAGCGCAAGTCCTCTGAAGAGGACTCAAA